>NZ_JAOCGL010000009.1:0-70213 GCF_029842485.1 Stenotrophomonas sp. GD03777 | reverse complement strand
GAATCCTGATTTCATCCAATGAAAAGCCCCTGGTTCGGCCGTCCCGCGATCTGTAGGGGGGCGTAGTTAGGGGGCTGGATGAATCGATTGTGTTGTTGTGGGCAGGAGCGCGCAAGCGGCATAAGCGACGTGCAGGACGTGGCCCGCGTTGACCACGCCATGGCGCCGCGCGAGCTGGTGCGGCTGGGCAGCGACACCGAATCGCTGGTGCTGGCACGCGCGGTTCGCCGCCATGTGGAGCACCGCATCCTGCTCAATGGGCATCGCACGGTGGTGTTCCGGTAATCGCCCATCCCGCGTCCGCCGGGCATGGCCCGGCACTACCGAATCCTGATTTCATCCAATGAAAAGCCCCCGGTTCGGCCGTCCCGCGATCTATAGGGGGGCGTAGTTAGGGGGCTGGATGAATCGATTGTGTTGTTGTGGGCAGGAGCGCGCAAGCGGCATAAGCGACGTGCGCGGTAGCGCCGGGCCATGCCCGGCGGTCACGCCTCAGACGATCGCAATCCCCGCCTTGCCCAGCGCTTCGCGCACCACCGCGTCGTTGGCCTCGGTCACCGGCCGGGTCAGCTCCCACAGGAACTTCACCCGGAAGCCGGATTTCACCGCGTCCTGCGCGCTCCACAGCACGCAGTAGTCGCGGGCCAGGCCGCACACATGCACTTCGCGGATGCGGCGCTCATGCAGCCAGCCGGCCAGGCCGGTGGCCGGGCGCTCGCCATCGGGGCCGTGGTTCTCGCGGAAGGCGCTGTACGAATCCACCTGTGGGCGGGTGCCCTTGCGCAGGATCAGGTCGGCCACGGTCCAGTCCACGCCCGGGTGCAGGTCGGCACCCGCGCTGCCCTGCACGCAATGGTCGGGCCACAGGGTCTGTGGCTGCGCGTGCAGCAGGATGGTCTCGAACGGTCGCTTGCCGGGGTGCTGGCTGGCGAACGAGGCGTGGTCGGCCGGGTGCCAGTCCTGGGTCGCCACCACGGTGCGGTAGCGACGCTGTGCCAGCAGGTCGGCAATCGGTGCCACCAGCGCATCGCCCTGGTCGCAGGCCAGCGCACCGCCGGGCATGAAGTCCGGCTGCAGGTCGATCACCAGCAGGGCGACATCGGCGGGCAGGGCAATCATGGCAGATCCACTACATCAGAAGGAGCGACCAGCGTGGCCGCCCCATGCCTGCACGTCAATCGCCCTGCGGCGCCTCAGCGTCCTGCCCGTAGTACAGCAGGCCGATCCTGATCCGCTCGCGGCCGTTCTCGCGGCGGTGGCGGTTGGCATCGCGCAGCGAGTACACGCAGCCGCAGTACTCCTGCTGGTAGAACTGCTCGCGCTTGCTGATCTCGATCATGCGGCTGGCACCGCCGCCCTTGCGCCAGTTGTAGTCCCAGTACTGCAGGCCTTCATAGCGCGACGCCGCGCGGATGCCGCAGTCGTTGATCTGCGCCATGTTCTTCCAGCGCGAGATGCCCAGCGACGAACTGATGGTGTCGTAGCCGTGCTCGTGCGCGTACAGCGCGGTGCGTTCGAAACGCATGTCGAAGCACATCGTGCAGCGGATGCCGCGCTCGGGCTCGTTCTCCATGCCACGCGCACGGCTGAACCAGTTGTCGGTGTCGTAGTCGCAGTCGATGAACGGAATGCCGTGCTGCTCGGCGAAGCGGATGTTCTCCTGCTTGCGCAGCTCGTACTCCTTCACCGGATGGATGTTGGGGTTGTAGAAGAAGATCGCGTAGTCGATCCCGGAAGCGGTGATCGCCTCCATCACTTCGCCCGAGCACGGCGCGCAGCACGAATGCAGCAGCAGGCGCTTGCCATCGGCGGGCAGGGTCAGGGTGGGGCGTTGGAACTCGGTCATCGTGGCGTGCGTCAGGGCGTGGGAGCGGTCTGGCCGGTTACCGTGAACAGGACGCGCGCGGCCACGCCGCCTGTACGTGCAGGCGGGCGATGGCCCCGGCGCCCTCCCCGCGGAGAGTCCAGGTCGAATCAGGGGACGGTCGTGTCCCCCGGCCGGGGCCGGTATTCGGGCTGATGGACACGGGCCGCAGCCCACCTACTCCCTGCCGCTTCCCAGGCGCGAGCCCAGTGCTGTTGGCAGGATTCGTTTCCATTCACCGCTGCGGGGCAGCTCCGGAATGGGCGCACGAAGCGCCTTCACCGGATTCCCGTTTAACTTCCTGCCGCCATCCAGCCACGGCAGGGATACCTTCGGCGTGCCCACGGTGGACGCGTTGCCGGCGTGGGTCAAGGGGCACCGGGGTCGGAGCCCTTTGCGCTGCAACGGGATCCGACCCCGGTCGGGATGCGCCTCAACGCCCCGCCGCAGCCCGCGCGCGGATCTCATCCAAGCGCTGGTCGTGCAGCAGGCGCCCGTTCTCCCACACGGTCACCATCGCATCCTCGAAGCCGGTCGGCAGCGCCTCGTCACCGCTGGGAGGCAACGCCACCGTGTGCAGGCTGCCGTCATCCAGGCGCCGCAGCAGGCGCATGCGGCCACGCTTGCTGGCCTTGCCGGCATCGGTGACCGGGTCCTTGTAGACGTCGATCCACGCACCCTCGACCCGTGCTGCCGAGCACTTCAGCGCGAACTTCTGGGTGTCGCGGTCCAGTCGTTGCAGCAGGGCGCCGCCCATGCCGAAGGCCACGTTGTCGGCCGAATAGCCGTCGTCGGTGATGCGCTGCAGGATGGCGCGGATCGTATCCGGATTGATGCCATCACCCTGGATCACCCGAACGTGGTTGAGCACGCGGTAGCCCTTGCCGTTGAGGGTGTGGCCGAACGCTTCATCCAGCCGGCGCAGGCTTTCGGCCACCATGTCCACCGGGTCACCCGAGTCGGGGCGGATGACCAGGGTGGCGCCCGAAGCGATCACTTCATCACGCAGCGTCGTGCCCCAGTGCTCACTGATCGCGCGGTAGATGTCATAGCTGTCCGACACCACTGCCACGATCGCGCCCGGCTTGCCGAACTGGCGCAGCATGTTGCGGTAGGCGTCCACTTCGCGCTCGCGGCCCCAGCTGGTGATGGTGCTGTGCTCGGCGGCAGGAATCGAATAACCGGCCATTGGCGCGTGATAGTGCGCGCGGGCCAGGCACAGGGCCGATACGGTGTCGGTGCCGAGGAAGTTGACCAGGTGTGCGGCACCGCCCAGCGCGGCCGATTCCAGGCTCGATACCCCGCGCGCGCCGAAGTCGTGCAGCTTGAACGGCAGCTGCCCCTGCGGATCGTCGCTGGTCCGCTGCAGGAACGCAGCAATGGTCTGCCGTGCATGCCAGCTGATGGTGGCCACGGTGACCGGGTACCACACGCGCAGCAGCAGTGTTTCCAGGTACGACGGCACCCAGAATGCAGCCGGGTCGGTCGACTCGACGGTCATCAGTGCCTGGTGGGTGGGTACCACGCTACCCTCGGGCACGGCACGGATGCGCACCGGCAGGTGGCCGCCGAGCCGATCGACGATATCGCGCCAGCCGGCTTCGTTGAACGGCTCGCCATGGGCGGCGAATACCGCAGCTGCGTCGTCGATGTCGGCGTGGGTGACCGGCCGTGCCAGGGCGTCCTTGAGGATCGCCTGCAGGCCGAAGAACACCGTGCGATCGTGCAGGCCGCCACGTGATTCCACGTAGAAGAACGTGGCATCGGTACCCGGCGGGTACTGCAGCCAATGGCTGGCCTTGTAGCTGTCGGTGTTGAGGAGAAGGTTATCGAGGTAGTGCATGACGGAAGCTCCTTCGCGTCGAGTGACACCAGCGGTCTATCCGCCAGTGGGAAAACCGGGCCGGTCAGCCGCGGCCGAGGAAATACTCCAGGATGTGCAGGTGGTCTTCGAACAATTGCGGGCCCATGTCCAACGCTTCACTCACCGGTATCCAGCGCGCCTTGTCGGCGTCGTCGCCACCGCGCACCGGCGGCAGGTCGCCGGCCGGGAATTCGAAGTGGAAACCGTGGGTGATGGTGCGGCCGCGCTGGCTGCGGTCGGGGTGGTCGAATACCTGCTGGCCCTTCAGCGAACCCTTCAGCACCGGCAGCGGAATCTTCAGACGGGTTTCCTCGCGCAGTTCGCGCAGGCAACTGTCCAGCAGGCTCTGCTCCTGGCCAACGAAACCGCCGGGCAGCGCCCACAGGCCCTTGCCGGGCTCCGAACGGCGCCGTACCAGCAGCACGTGGCCCGAATGCACCACCACCGCATCGGTGGTGACGAAGGTGGGCGCGTAGGGCGCATCCTTCCAGGCGGCCTTGTACTGTTCGATGAAGCGGTACTCGGCCACCAGCTGGGCATACGCAGGCGCGCTTTTGCGGAACGCTTCGAGCATGTCGTACACCGGCGCCGGCACATTGCCACGCAGCATCAGCAGCGCGCCGTGGAAGTCGACGTCGCCGGCTTCGAACAGGTAGCGCCGCAGCTCGGTGGCCGACAGGGTGGCGGTGTGCTGCACGTCCACCAGCGGCCATTGCGGGAACTCCCGCAGGTAGTAGCTGGAGGCATCCTTGTCCATGCCGATCAGGCCCACCTTTGCATCGGCGGCGGCACCGTCGTTGCGCAGGGCGTCGGCCACCTGGCGCTGCACGTTGGCGATCCACTGTGCTTCGTTGTACAGGTGGTCACGCAGCGGGCGGATCAGCAGGCGGTCGGTGTGGCCATCGAGGGCGGCCTGGATCATCACGGCGCGTTCGGCCACGGTCCAGGGATTGCGGAGGCTGCGGGGGGTATCGGCAGAGCCGACCAGGAAGATCAGCTTGCGGGCCCGGCTCAGGGCCAGGCGGGCAACGGCGGCGTGGCCGTTGTGGAAGGGCTCGAATCGCCCGATGAAGACGAGATAGTCGAATTCCATGAGAATCCCTCATGTCGTTGTGGCAGCCGCGGGTCTGTCCCTTGGCTTGCTGCAGATGCTACGCCGATGGTGTAGCCGGTCAAGCCTGCAGGCCTGCCATCTGCTGAACGCCGCAGATTCCTGCCCGGACTGCGGTGGTGTTCTCAGGCCCTGAGAAGCCGCTGCGCCATACTGGCATCCACGCGGCGGACGGTAGGCTCGGGGGCAAGACGGTGGCGGACAAGTACTGCGATCTGGTCATGAAAGGCGGCATCACCAGCGGCATCGTGTACCCCAACGCGGTACTGGCGCTGGCACGCGAGTATCGGTTCAAGAGCATCGGCGGCACCTCTGCCGGCGCCATCGCTGCGGCGGTGGCGGCTGCGGCGGCATACGGTGATCGGCGCCAGCAGGCCGGCGAGCACCTGCCCGGTGATGCCGGTTATGGCGGGCTGTCGGCGGTGTCGGCGCAGTTGTCGCGGCGGGGGTTCATCTACAGCCTGTTCCAACCGGCGCGGGGCGCGCGTGCGGCCTATCGGCTGCTGGTGGTGCTGACCGGCAATGCCAGCTTGCCGCACAAACTGCTGTGCCTGGCGGTGGCGGTATTCGAGATCGCGCCGCTGGAAGTGCTGGTGTCGCTGGCGCTGCTGCTCGGTTTGGGCGGGTGGGGCGGTGGTTGGAGCGGCGTGGCCGCGACGCTGCTGCCGTCGCTGCTGTGCGCCTACGGTGCAGGCGTGGCCGGAGCCGCGCTGCGCGTGGCGCGCGTGGCCCGGCGCAACCTGCTGGGCCTGTGCAGTGGCCTCGGTCGCGATGCACGTAAACCGGCATTGACCGAGTGGCTGCATGAATGCCTGCAGCAGTTGTCCGGCAAGCCGCTGGATGCACCGCTGACCTTTGCCGACCTGCATGACGCGCCGCGCTATGCCGGCGAGCCGGACAGCCCGCATGCGATCAGCCTGCAGATGATCACCACCTGCGTATCGCACAACGAACCACGCACACTGCCGCTGGGCGGCGCGCAGTTCTGGTTCCTGCGCGAGGAGTTCGAGCAGTTGTTCCCCGCCAGCGTGGTGCAGTGGCTGGTGACGCAGGCCGGCCCGCCGCTGGAGGTGGAAGGGCGCCGGTACTACCACCTGCCGCAGGGTCCGAAGCTGCCGGTGCTGGTGGCCACGCGCATGAGCCTGAGCTTCCCGTTGCTGATCAGCGCGGTGCCGCTGCATGAGCCCTCGCGCCGCGAACGCCGCTGCGAACCCACTGCACCTGCCGCCGATCAGGAACACAACGTGGCCGACAGCATGGAAGGGCTGACCAGCGCCGGGCAGACCTGCGGCCCGGTGATTACCGCGTTCCGCATCTGCTGGTTCTCCGATGGTGGCATCAGCAGCAACTTCCCGATCCATCTGTTTGATGCCGCGCTACCGCGCTGGCCGACCTTCGCCATCAACCTGGTCTACCCGCAGCATGCCGAGGACGTGGGACGTGGCAGTGATGGCCGACAGGCGCTGGAACGTGCCGTGTTCCTGCCCACCGAAAACCGCCACGGTTGGCAACGGCATTACCAGTCCATTGCCACGCCGCTCGCCGCAGCCGAGCTGGGGCGCTTCCTGTTCGCAGTCGTGGCGACCATGCAGAACTGGCGTGACCTGCTGCAGGCACGCGCGCCGGGTTACCGCGACCGTATCGTGCACGTCAGCCTGCAGGGCGACGAAGGCGGCATGAACCTGGACATGCCGCAGGAGGTGCTGACCCGCATCGCCGACAAGGGCAGCCTGGCGGGCGCGCGCTTCTGTTCGTTCTCGTTCGGGAACCACTACTGGATCCGCTGGCGCAACCTGGCCTCGGCCTATCAGCGCTACACGTTGGAAGTGGCGCGTACCGACGACCCGGCGCAGCAGGTGCTGGCCTATCGCGCGGCGTACTCGATGGTTGCCCGTGGCGAGCCGGCACCGCCGTCGTACAAGCTCGGCTCGGAAGACAAACGTCGCGGCTCGCAGCAGCTGTGGGCGCAGATGGTCGAGCAGGGCCGCACGTGGGAAGACCTTGGCCCGGACCTGACCGACGGCGCACCGCGCCCGCTGCCGCAGATGAAGGTGACGCCGATCTACTGAGCGCGATCGATACAATCGTGCTTCATGTCGCAAGGAGCTGTGGATGTCTGCCCGCCAGGAACTGCTGGATCTGCTTGAACGCCTCGATACTCGCGACCCGGAACACCTGCCGGTGGTGCCACTGGCTGCGTACTTCGAAGGCAATGATTTCGAAGAATGCATCGCGCCCAACCAATGGGGTTTCGGCCGCCCGCCGATTGCCGAGCTGTACGCGCGCCTGGCCGTGATTGCAGCGAAGCCTGAAGTGGAAGGCGTGTACGTCGGCCTGCACCAGGACTGGGGCAGTGCATTGGAAGACGACAGCGAATGGCCTGCTGCGGAGAACGTGCATGTGCTGACCAGTGCCGACGTCGAGACCGTGGAAGGCTGGCTGCAGGGTCTGGAATGCGACGGTGTGGGCGAAGGCTGGCCGTACGGCCAACACATCGACGCACCTGTGCCCTCGGAAGGCCACCGCGTACTGACCGTGTTCTGGGACTAAAACGCGCCAACCAGGGTTGGCACCTACCAGTAGAGCCACGCCACGCGTGGATGCATTCCAAAATGAGAATTCATCCGGATGGGGTGGGTCCGGTGGCAGGGGCGTGAGCCGCATGGGCCCGAGGCGTGCCTCGGGCGGGTTGGGCAGGACGCCCAACCCCGCTCTTGCCGTGTGCGCAGGACAGCGCACACGAGCAAGCGGCGACCGAGCTTACATGGGTGAGGACGCTTTGCTTGCGAAGCACTGCTTCGCAAGCGCCCGAACGCACAGCCGCCAGCGGCTGGGCCGGGCCCCGGAGGGGTACTTGCAGCGTCCCCTGCAACCGGACCCACCCCGCCAACCCACGGAATGCCCGCTTTTGCCTTTGAGGTTGCCGGCCAGCGGCCGGCACTACCGCAGGTGCGGGGCGCAGCTCTGCAAAACCCCCTACCTGCCCGGCAACTGCGCGAACGCACGCTGCATGCAGTCCTCGCGTGGGCACACCCGGCAACCCGGTCCGATCGAAACCGAGTTCCCTGGGCTCTGCACATCCAGCCCCAGCGAATACACCATGCGTTCGGCATGCTGCAGATCGCAGCCCAGCGCCACCGCGAAGGTCTTGCGGGGCTGGCCATGGCCCACCGGGCCACTGCTGACCTGCCGCGCCAGCCAGAAATGGCGGCGGCCATCGGGCATGCGCGCGGTCTGGGTAAGGATGCGGCCTGGCTGGTTGAACGCCTCGTAGACGATCCATAGCGGGCACGAGCCGCCCACCTGCGAGAAGTGGAAGTCGGTGGCCGAATGGCGCTTGGATACGTTGCCCGCGCGGTCCACGCGGATGAAGAAGAACGGCAGGCCGGGCGCACTGCGCCGTGCCAGCGTGCTCAGCCGGTGGCAGACCGCCTCGAAGCCGACGCCGAACTGGTGCGCCAGCAGTTCGATGTCGTAGCTGCTGGCCTCGGCCGCACGCAGGAAGCGCATGTAGGGCATGACCAGCGCGCCGGCGAAGTAGTTCGAAAGACCCACCCGCGCCTGCGCGATGCGCGCGTCATCGGTGAAGCCCGCACGCGCCACCACCGCGTCGATCTGCGGCAGGTAGCCGTGCAGGGCCAGTTCGGCGGCCATCTGGAACGCCTGCTGGCCTGGCTCCAGGTAGTCCGGCAGCCACAACCGGCGCGTGCCGGCATCGTAATGGCGCTTCTCGCGCCCGGCCTGCAGTGCGGCCACTTCCACCAGCACGCCGTGGCGGTCGGCCAGCAGCTGGCGCAAGCGCGGCGCCACATGCCCAGGCGATAGCCCCCACTCGGCGAACAGGCGCTCGGCCAGTTCGTCCAGCTCGGGAATATGGTTGTGCATGCGGTTGAAGAACTCGCGTACCTGGTCGCCGGCCGGCAGGGTGCTGCCGGCGCCGGGCTCGCCCAGCTGGAATTCCAGCGCGGCGGCATGCTCGCGCAGTGCCAGGTGGCGGCGGTGCAGGTCCAGCAGCGCACGGCTGACCTGCGGCAGGTTGCCCGCCAGGGTGCGCAGTTCGGTGGCGCTGACTTCGGCCAGGCCCAGGTCGCGCAGGGTCTCGCCCAGCGCTTCCTGCAGCGCGGCGGGCTCATCTTCGTCGAACAGTGCGGAAACATCGCCGAGTACCTGGCCCAGCTTCTTCTGCACGGCCGGGGTCAGTGGGCGCTTGTTGCGCTCGATCTGGTTCAGGTAGCTGGCCGACAGCCCTAGCGCCCGCGCCAGGTCAACCTGGCTGTAGCCGCGCTGTTCGCGCAACCGCCGCAGGCGCAGGCCGAGTTGCCGCTGGGGAGCTGAGGGATTCACAGAATTAACAGGAATCGTGGGGCGTGTTGGCCAGATTAAGCGGATTCAGCCCAGAAATCGAGCTGGGTGCTGTGAATAATGCCAAGCATCTTTCGCACCCTGTGGGATTGTCGTCATGACTGTTGCAGCGCCCCGTATCCGCATGCTGATCGATGGCCAGTTCGTTGAATCGGCCACCTCCCACTGGCAGGACGTGATCAATCCGGCCACCCAGGACGTGCTGGCCAAGGTGCCCTTCGCCACCACCGGCGAAGTGGACGCCGCCGTCGCCGCCGCCAAGGAAGCCTTCAAGACCTGGCGCAAGACCCCGATCGGCACCCGCGCGCGCATCTTCCTGAAGTACCAGCAGCTGATCCGCGAGAACATGAGCGAGCTGGCCCACATCCTCACCGCCGAACAGGGCAAGACTCTGCCCGACGCCGAAGGCGATGTGTTCCGCGGCCTGGAAGTGGTCGAGCACGCCGCCGCCATCGGCAACCTGCAGCTGGGCGAGCTGGCCAACAACGTGGCCAATGGCGTGGACACCTACACGATCATGCAGCCGCTGGGCGTGTGCGCCGGCATCACACCGTTCAACTTCCCGGCGATGATCCCGCTGTGGATGTTCCCGATGGCGATTGCAACGGGCAACACCTTCATCCTCAAGCCGTCCGAGCAGGACCCGATGGTGACCATGCGCCTGGTCGAGCTTGCCCTGGAAGCCGGCATTCCGAAGGGCGTGCTGAACGTCGTCCACGGTGGCGAAGAAGTGGTCAACGCGATCTGCGACCACCCGGACATCAAGGCCGTGTCGTTCGTCGGTTCCACCCGCGTCGGCACCCACGTCTACAACCGCGCCTCGCTGGCCGGCAAGCGCGTGCAGTGCATGATGGGCGCCAAGAACCACGCCGTGGTGCTGCCGGACGCCAACAAGGAACAGACCCTCAACGCGATGGTCGGTGCCGCCTTTGGTGCCGCGGGCCAGCGCTGCATGGCCGCCTCCACCCTGGTGCTCGTCGGTGAGGCGCGCAACTGGGTGCAGGACCTGGTCGAAAAGGCCAAGACGTTGAAGGTCAGCGCCGGCACCGTGTCCGGCACCGACGTCGGCCCGGTCATTTCCTGCAGCGCCCGCGAGCGCGTGGAAGGCCTGATCGCCTCGGGCGTGGAGCAGGGCGCCAAGCTGGTACTCGACGGCCGCAACCCGCAGGTCGATGGCTTCGAGAAGGGCAACTTCGTCGGCCCGACCATCTTTGCCGGTGTCACCACCGACATGCGCATCTACCAGGAAGAAATCTTCGGGCCGGTGCTGGTCATCCTCGAAGCAGAAACGCTGGAAGACGCCATCGCGATGGTCAACAGCAACCCGAACGGCAACGGCACCGCACTGTTCACCCAGTCCGGCGCGGCCGCGCGCAAGTTCCAGGAAGACATCGACGTCGGCCAGGTCGGCATCAACGTGCCGATCCCGGTGCCGGTGCCGCTGTTCTCGTTCACCGGTTCGCGCGCCTCCAAGCTGGGTGACCTGGGCCCGTATGGCAAGCAGGTGGTGCTGTTCTACACCCAGACCAAGACGGTCACCGCGCGCTGGTTCGATGACGAGACGCTGAGCCACGGCGTCAACACCACGATCAGCCTGAAGTAACGGCAGGAGCAGCCATGAGCCACTCGATGACGACGGAACTGGAAGAAGCGCAGCAGGCGTACCGCGAGGCGGCGCGCGACTTCGCACAGGCCGAACTGGCGCCACACGCCGCGCGATGGGATGCGGAGGGCATCTTTCCGCGCGAGGCGATCGCCAAGGCCGGTGAACTGGGCTTCTGCGGTCTGTACATGGACCCGGAAGTGGGCGGCAGCGGCCTGAGCCGGCTGGACGCCGCCGTCGTCATCGAGGAGCTCGCCAACGTCGATCCGTCGACTGCGGCCTACATCAGCATCCACAACATGGCCTCGTGGATGGTGTCCACGTGGGGCCAGCCAGCACTGCGCGATGCGTGGGGCACTGACCTGTCCTCGGGCAACAGGCTGGCCTCGTACTGCCTGACCGAACCGGGTGCCGGCTCCGATGCGGCCTCGCTGAAGACCACCGCCGTGCGCGACGGCGATCATTACGTGCTGAACGGCTCGAAGGCCTTCATCTCCGGCGCCGGTGCCACCGAACTGCTGGTGGTGATGGCACGTACCGGCGGTGCCGGTGCCGGCGGCGTCAGCGCCATTGCAGTGCCGTCGGACCTGCCGGGCATCAGCTTCGGCCGCAAGGAAGAGAAGATGGGCTGGAACAGCCAGCCCACCCGTGGCATCACCTTCGAAAACGTCCGCGTGCCGGTCAGCCACCTTCTGGGAGAGGAAGGCGGCGGCTTCAAGCTGGCGATGAAGGGGCTTGATGGTGGCCGCATCAACATTGCCGCCTGCTCGCTGGGTGCCGCGCAGGGCGCGCTGGATGCCGCGCGCCGCTACATGGGCGAGCGCCGCCAGTTCGGCAAGGCGCTGGCCGAGTTCCAGGCGCTGCAGTTCAAGCTGGCCGACATGGTCACCCAGCTGGTGGCCGCGCGGCAGATGGTGCACACCGCCGCACGCAAGCTCGATGCCGGGGCCAGCGATGCCAACGTATGGTGCGCGATGGCCAAGCGCTTCGCCACCGATGCCGGCTTCAACGTCTGCAATGAAGCGCTGCAGATCCACGGTGGCTACGGCTACATCCGCGAGTACCCGATCGAGCGCCTGCTGCGTGACTGCCGCGTGCACCAGATCCTGGAAGGCACCAACGAGATCATGCGGGTGATCGTTGCCCGTCACCTGCTCAACACCGAAGAGGAACTGCGATGAAGGATTGGCGTACCCAGGAGCACGTGGGCCTGAAGGTCGAGGCCGACGGCCACACCGCCGTGGTCACCCTGAACAACCCGCCGGCGCACACCTGGACCGTGCACAGCCTGTCGGCGCTGCGCGACCTGGTCGGCGCGCTCAACGCAGACCGTGACGTCTACGCACTGGTGATCACCGGTGACGGCGAGAAGTTCTTCTCCGCCGGTGCCGACCTCAACCAGTTCGCTTCCGGCGACAAGGCCGCAGCGCGCGAAGCCGCGCGCCGTTTCGGCGAAGCCTTCGAGGCGTTGTCCGGTTTCCGTGGCGTGTCGATCGCCGCGATCAACGGCTACGCGATGGGCGGAGGCCTGGAATGCGCACTGGCCTGCGACCTGCGCATCATCGAAGAGCACGCCCAGGTGGCGCTGCCGGAGGCCACCGTCGGCCTGCTGCCGTGCGCCGGTGGCACCCAGAACCTGCCGCGCCTGGTTGGCGAAGGCTGGGCCAAGCGCATGATCCTGCTGGGTGAGCGCATCAACGCCGAGACCGCGCTGCGCATCGGGCTGGCCGAAGAAAAGGTCGGCAAGGGCGAAGCCAAGGCACTGGCGCTGGAATGGGCGAAAAAGGCCGGCAAGCAGAGCCCGACCAGCATCGCCGCCTGCAAGACCCTGGTGCAGTCCACCCGCACCGGCACCCACGCCTCGGCGCTGGTGGCCGAGCGCGAAGCCTTCGTCGACCTGTTCGACACCGCCGACCAGGTCGAGGGCGTGACTGCCTTCCTGGAAAAGCGCGCCGCGCAGTGGAAGAACGCATGAGCGCCGACACCGCTGCCGACGACGCACCGGTGCTGTTCGAGGAGCGCGTGGCCGGTAACGGCGTGCGCATCGGCCTCGCCACGCTCAACGCGCCGCGCACGCTCAATGGCTTCTCGCTGCCGATGGCACACCTGCTGCTGGAGCAGTTGAACGCTTGGGCCGACGACGACGGCATCGCCATGGTGGTGCTGCAGGGTGCTGGCGAAAAGGCGTTCTGCGCTGGCGGCGACCTGCACAGCCTGTACAAGGCCATGGTCGCCTTCCGTGAGGACGGCCGCAGCGACATCCGCGAGAACGACTACGCCGCCGAGTTCTTCGACGTCGAGTACCGCGTCGATTACCTCATCCACACCTATACCAAGCCGATCCTGTGCTGGGGCCACGGCATCGTGATGGGCGGCGGTATCGGCCTGATGTCCGGCGCCAGCCACCGCGTGGTCAGCGAGCGCTCCAAGCTGGCCTTCCCGGAAATCACCGTTGGCCTGTTCCCGGATGTCGGTGGCAGCTGGCTGCTGCCGCGCGTGCCGGGCAAGGGCGGCCTGTTCCTGGCCCTGACCGGCGCGTTGCTCAATCCGGGCGATGCCATCTATGCCGGCCTGGCCGATGTGCACGTGGCTGAAGAACGCCGCAGCGCGGTGTTCGATGCGCTGCTGCAGGTGGCCTGGTCCAGTGATTCCGCACACAACCACGAACGCCTGACCCATCTGCTGCAGTCGCATGCCAGTGATGCTGCGACCGGTCCGCTGCTGGCCAACGCGGCGCAGGTCGATGCGTTGTGCGAAGGCGATGACCTGCCCGCGATCATCAAACGCATCAGCGCGCTGCAGACCGACGATGCCTGGCTGCAGGCGGCACAGAAGACGCTTGCCGCCGGCGCGCCCGGCTCGGCACGTCTGGCGTTCGAGCTGCAGCGCCGCAGCGCCGGCCAGGACCTGGCCAGCGTCTACCGGCTGGAGTACATCACCGCGCTGCACTGCGCCGCCCACGGCGATTTCGCCGAAGGCATCCGCGCACTGCTGATCGACAAGGACCGCAATCCGCAGTGGAACCCGGCCACCCTGGCCGAGGCCACCGGCGCGTGGGCCGACACCTTCTTTGCTTCCCCCTGGGCCGCTGCCGCGCATCCGCTGGCCGACCTGGGCACTCCCCTTGTTGAAAGGAGCCTTGCATGAGCCGCATTGCATTCATCGGGTTGGGCAACATGGGTGGCCCGATGGCCGCCAATCTGGTCAAGAACGGCCACACCGTGCGCGTGTTCGATCTGGTCCCGGCTGCGGTGCAGGCCGCCGTCGATGCCGGTGCCAGCGCGGCGTCGTCGGCACGCGACACCCTGGCCGATGCGGAAGTCGTGATCTCGATGCTGCCGGCCAGCCGCCACGTCGAAGGCGTGTACCTGGGCGATGACGGCATCCTCGCCGCCATCCCAGCGGGTGCACTGGTCATCGACTGCAGCACGATCGCACCGGCCAGTGCCCGCAAGGTTTCCGAAGCGGCCGCCGCGCGTGGCCTGCAGATGATCGACGCGCCGGTCTCCGGCGGTACCGCGGGCGCCCAGGCCGGCACCCTGACCTTCATCGTCGGTGGCGAAGAGGACGCGCTGGAACGCGCTCGCCCGGTGCTGCAGGCGATGGGCAAGAACATCTTCCATGTCGGCGCCAGCGGTGCCGGCCAGGTCGCCAAGCTGTGCAACAACATGGCGCTGGGCGTGATCATGGCGGTGACCGGTGAAGCCATCGCGCTGGGTGTTGCGCACGGGCTGGACCCGAAGGTGCTGTCGCAGATGATGGCGGTCAGCACCGGCCGCAGCTGGGCCACCGAAGTGTGCAACCCGTGGCCGGGCGTGCTGGAAAATGCGCCGGCCTCGCGCGGCTACAGCGGCGGTTTCGGCAGCGATCTGATGCTGAAGGACATGGGCCTGGCGGTGGAAGCGGCGATGAGTGTCGGCGCCTCGATCCCGCTGGGCGAAGTGGCCCGCAACCTGTACTCGATGAACCACCAGGCCGGCCGCGGCAAGCTGGATTTCTCCAGCGTCGTGCAGCTCATCACCAGCGACCGGTAACCGGTCGCTGGTCCGCGCATTCCACCTTATCCCCGCGCCGTTGGCGCACCCCCTTGAACAACAAGGGGGCTCTCCTCCAGAAGGATGGATGCGCGCCGTAGCGAATGCGTCCCCGGCCACGTGCCGGGGCCCACCCGAGGTGGGATGGGCGGATGCTCGGTTTCGACCGGCATCCGCCCATTTTTTTGGGGGGGCTGATCACTGGGGTCGGATCCCTTTCGCAACGCGAAAGGGCTCTGACCCCATATAGCCGTGCCGGGCCTGGGATGGGGTCAGAGCCCTTTGCTGTTGGCAAAGGGATCCGACCCCGGCGCTGCATCAGGCAACGATCAGCGTCACGTCGATGTTGCCGCGGGTGGCATTCGAGTACGGGCACACGATGTGCGCCTTCTGCACAAGCTCTTCGACCTGCTCGCGCGGCACGCCCGGCACGTTGATGGTCAGCTCGGCCTCGATGCCGAAACCGGTCGGGATCTGACCGATGCCGACCTTGCCGGTGACGGTGGTGTCGGCCGGCAACGCGACCTTGGCCTGGCCGGCCACGAACTTCAACGCGCCCAGGAAGCAGGCCGAGTAGCCGGCGGCGAACAGTTGTTCCGGGTTGGTGCCCGGGCCGCCGGCGCCGCCCAGCTCGCGCGGGGTCGACAGCTGGATGTCCAGCACGTTGTCGGAGGAGACGGAACGGCCTTCGCGGCCGCCGGTAGAGGTGGCCTGGGCGGTGTACAGAACCTTTTCGATGGACATCGGGATGCTCCTGGTCAGTGGGTGGGTGTTGCGTTGGAGCCTACTTTGCCCGCTTTCCGCGTACGTTGGGTTGCAACGCGTACGAAAAACTTGATCAATCGTCCTGCCGGCCTAGATCGTCCACTCGCGGTCGGTGGTGAACATGATGGTCAGCCAGCGGTCCGGCGAGGCCTCGCCCAGCGCTTCGCCGATCTCGTCGCGCAGCCGGTCCCATTCCACCAAGGGCCGCGGCGGGTCGTCTTCCGGCACCACAAAGAACAGCTCGATCTGCTCGCCACGCCCCACCTGCGCGACGTAGCTGCGGTGCTCAACGAAGCCGTGCCTGGCCACGATCGCGCGTGCCACCGCATCCACATGCGCCTGCAGTTCCGGCGGGGTGACCAGCAGGATGCCGGCCAGCGCCCGGCGCACGGTGCCGAGCGGGGCGATCATCACCAGCACGCAGACGAAGGCGAGGATGGCCGGGTCGATGTACGGCCCGACCCAGGCCCAGGAGGTGCCCTGCACCAGCACGCCGCCGAGGAAGGCCAGCAGGTAGCAGGCCGACATGCTGGCCGCGATCACCCAGTTTTTCGCATCCAGTGCGATGAACTCCGAGCCGATGCGGCGGTTGGCGCGCAGCACGAACCAGGCCAGCGCACCTTCGCCGACGATCGACAACCCGGCGAAGGCGATGGCCGGACCGAGCGCGATGTGGCGGCCGCCGGACATCAGCGCGTCGACCGCATTGACCAGCGCATACAGCGCAGCGCCGATCATCAGCGTGCCGCTCACCCCCAGCACGATCGGCTCCAGGTGCCAGAAGCCCATGGTGAAGCGCTGGTTGAGCCGCGACTGCAGCGCGTCGGTGCTGGTGGACAGTGCGATCAGCCGCGCGACCAGCAGTGACAGCCAGGTCATCACCACATCGATCAGGCCGTAGATGCCGTCGAAGATGATCAGCGAGGAATTGGCCAGCAGGCCGAACACCACCGCTGCCGCGGCCAGCAGCAGTGAGGCGGCGATGGACAGGCGCAGCACGCCTTGTTCGGTGGCGGGATCGAAGAACTGTGCGTGGTCGGTGGCCATGGCGCGATTGTAGAGCGGAGCCATGCTCCGCTGCCGTTGCGGACTGTCGACGCTGTCCCTTGGCAGCCCTGTGCCGTAGACTGCGTCCCTCCCACGTACCGATTCCCGCCTGCAGTGATCACGCCACCCTGACCCTTGCCGCATCTCGGCAGCCGGCCCGCCCGGCTCAGGAACCCGCGTCTTTCCACTGCAGCGCCATGCGGCCACGCCCGCGTGCGCGCGGAGTTTTTCCATGCAAACGTCCTACCCCCTGCGCCAGCAATGGCTCGGCAACATCCGTGGTGATCTGCTGTCCGGCATGGTCGTCGCCCTGGCCCTGATTCCCGAGGCCATCGCCTTCTCGCTCATCGCCGGCGTCGACCCCAAGGTTGGCCTGTACGCCGCGTTTTCCATCGCGGTGGTCACCGCCATCGCTGGCGGCCGGCCGGGCATGATCTCCGCCGCCACCGGTGCAATGGCGCTGGTGATGGTCGACCTGGTCAAGGACCATGGCCTGCAGTACCTGTTCGCCGCCAGCATCCTGGCCGGCCTGCTGCAGGTGCTGGCCGGTGTGTTCAAGCTTGGGTCGCTGATGCGATTCGTCTCGCGCTCGGTCATCACCGGCTTCGTCAACGCGCTGGCGATCCTGATCTTCCTGGCGCAGATGCCGGAACTGATCGGCCGCGGTCCCACCGTCTACGTGCTGTGTGCCGCCGCACTGGCGATCATCTACCTGCTGCCGCGCCTCACCCGCGCTGTGCCTTCGCCGCTGGTGGCAATCGTCGTGCTCACCGCCGTAGTGATCGGCTTTGGCGTGGACGTGCGCAGTGTTGGTGACATGGGCCAGCTGCCGGACAGCCTGCCGCAGTTCCTCATCCCCGATGTACCGCTCAGCTGGGAAACGCTGCGCATCCTGCTGCCGGTGTCGGCCACGCTGGCCGTGGTCGGCTTGCTCGAATCGATGATGACCCTGCAGATCGTCGAGGACATCACCGAGACGCCCAGCGAGCGCAACCGCGAATGCGTCGGCCAGGGCGTGGCCAACACGGTCACCGGGTTCCTCGGCGGAATGGCCGGCTGCGCGATGATCGGCCAGTCGGTCATCAACGTGACGTCTGGTGGCCGCGGCCGCCTGTCCTGCCTGGTGGCCGGCGTGCTGCTGCTGGTGCTGGTGGTGTACGGCAGCGACCTGGTGCGGCAGATCCCGATGGCTGCGCTGGTGGCGGTGATGATCATGGTCAGCATCGGCACTTTCAGCTGGCGCTCGCTGCGCGACCTGCGCACGCATCCGCGCAGTTCCTCGGCCGTGATGTTGCTGACCGTGGTGGTCACCGTGGCCACCCACGACCTGGCCAAGGGCGTGCTCAGTGGCGTGCTGCTGTCGGCGCTGTTCTTCGCCCGCAAGGTCGGCCGCATGCTGGAGGTGCAGCGCGAGGATGCCGGAGACACGCAGGTCTACCGCGTACGCGGGCAGGTGTTCTTTGCGTCTGCCGGCCAGCTGGGCGCGGCGTTTGACTACCAGCACGTCGCGCCGAAGGTGCAGATCGACCTGCGTGACGCCCACCTGTGGGACCTGACCGCAGTGGCCGCGCTGGAACGTGCGCAGGAAAAGCTGGCCGCGCATGGGGCGGAGGTGGTGGTGGTAAGCCTCAATGTGGCTAGCCAGACGCTGATCGAACAGGTGGGCGGGCGCGCGGGCGGGCATTGAGGCTTACGCATCCTGCTTCTGCGACGAGGTGCACGCATTCTGAATCCGGTCAGGCATCTGAAACCGGCGCTCGCGTAGCATGCGTTTCCTGATGGGGCCGATGGACGGCCCCGCGTTGACGGGCCACGCGCCTGGATGCCAAGGAGATGCAAGCAATGCAGGGAATAAACCACCTTCCAGCGGCCCCCCGTGAAACGTTCGGCAAGGCTGGGGCCATCGCCCTTGCGCTGGCCTTTGGCCTCAGCCTGGCGGCATGCCAGGCCAAGAGCCCGGAGGCGGATACGGCAGCTGCTCCCGCGGCCGCCGCGCCGGCCACTGCATCGCCGCCCGCCACTGCAGAGCCTGCACGTGCCGCACCTGCCACGACGGTGGCCGATGCCGATGACCAGGACATGCCGCCGCAGCGCCCGGATGATTCCTACAACAAGGCGACGTTGCGGCCGCAGTATGCTGCATGCGTGAGATCCAGCGGCGGCGAGACATCGGCACTGCAGGCGTGTGGTGATGACGAGCTTGCTTGGCAGGAGCAGCGGCTCGAGCAGGCTTTCATGAAGATCGTTGACGGCCCCGATGGCAAGGACAAGGACAGGCTGATGGACGAGCAGGCTGCCTACATGTCCGATACCAATCGCTACTGCAGCTGGAACCCTGCCGAAGACGGGCAGGGGCAGATGCTGGACGCGCAGTCCTGCCGGATCAATCGCACCGCCAACCGTGCCGATGTGCTGCAGGCACTGACCTCAAAGTAAATCCCCCGCAAAGGAGTGCAGGAAGATGGATGTTGTGACCCAGGCAAAGCAGGCAATGGACAGCTGGCATCGCGGCCAGACGTCGGCGCATTTCGAAACCGGAGGTCGTGGCCCCGGCCACGTTTCCACCGGCAGGGGCGACCATGGTGGCGTGTCGTATGGCAGTTACCAGTACGCCACCAACGTTGGCGGCGTGGACGAATACGTCGCCGCCTCGCGCTATGGCAACCGCTTCAACGGCCTGCAGGCAGGAACCCCGGCCTTCACCGAACGCTGGAAGGAAGTGGCGGCGGCCGATCCGGCAGGGTTTGCCAGGGATCAGCACGACTTCATCCAGCACCAGTACTACGACGTGCAGATGGGCCGCCTGAAGGATGTAGGCATTGATCTTTCCGGCCGTGGTCCGGCCGTGCAGGACGCGCTGTGGAGCACCTCGGTGCAGTACCGCGGCATGACACGTTCGGTGTTCCAGAAGGGTCTCCAGCAAGCCTACAGCGAAGACTTCAAGCTGGCTGAGCTGAGTGACGAGCAGATTGTCCGCGCGGTGCAGGACTACAAGCACGCCAACGTGCAGTCGCACTTCCAGAGCTCGCCCACCCTGTGGGATTCGCTGCGTGATCGTGCGCTCACCGAGAAGAACGCGCTGGTCGGGCTGGCGCGCTACGACCAGGTCAACCAAAACCCCGAGGCTTACCGGGGCAAGGATTACCAGCAAGCGTTCGGTGAACCTGAGCCGGGCCGGCGCGGGCAGCGCGCGGCCGCATCGGCGATGGCCGACGGCGTGCTGGCACCCGGCGAGCACGGTACCGAGGTCCAGGCCCTGCAGGCCAAGTTGATCCAGGCCGGCCATACCGGCCGCAACGGGCAACCTCTGACAGCCGATAGCCACTACGGTGCCAACACCGAGCATGCAGTGCGCGAGTTCCAGCAGGCGCATGGGCTGACCGTTGATGGCAAGGCCGGCCGGCAGACCCTGCAGGCTCTGGATACGGTGGTACGCGAGCACACGCCGGCGCAGCCTGTGGCACCGGCCACGCCTGCTGCGGCACCCGCACCCGCGACTGCGCGCGAACCCGATGCCGCTGCCGCACCCGGTGGCCAGCGCATCGTCGTGGTCGAACCCTTTGGCAACGGCAGCAGCAACCGCACACTGCGTCATGGCACCAGTGGCGAGGATGCCTACCGCGAACTGAAGATCCATCACCCCAACACCAACGCCGAGGCCGTGCGCACCGGCAATGCCGCCAAGGCTGACCGCCCGTCGGCAATGGTCGAGGGCGAGCTGGAAACGGTGCGGACCCGTGGTGATCGCAACGGCATTCCGCTGGTGCACAAGGATCTGATCCTGAGTACTTCGCGCGGCGACCGGGAAGTGATGATTCCCAATCCGGTCGCGGGCTACGTGCAGGTCAACAACGACAAGTGGAACTCCATCAGCATCTGGAGCCATCCGGCCGGGCATCCGCAGCGTGAACTGGTCGGGCAGGTGCTGCATGGTGCACGTGGAAGCACCCCCTACAAGACTGGTGATTTCGTCGAGTACGGCGCGCCGTTGATCCGCCAGTCCGATGCCGGCACCCCGGGTGCCGTGCACGCACATATCGAGCTCGAGCCGGACCAGTACCGCAGGTTCCTGGGTGACATGCTCAATGACCGCATCACCCTGGGCGGCAAGGTCCACGCGCAGGGCCCCGAGGCCGCGCAGGCCGCACGCAGTGCACAGCAGGCGCCGATGGCCGATGGCGTGCTGAAGCAGGGCGAGCGCGGCGATGAGGTCAAGGCCTTGCAGGGCAAGCTGGCGGCGCTGGGCTATGCCGGGGCCGATGGCAAGCCGCTGCACGCCGATGGTGTGTATGGCAAGGACACCTTTGCGGCGGTCAAGCAGTTCCAGGCCAACAACGGCCTGGACGACGATGGCAAGGCAGGCCGCAAGACCCTGGCGCAGGTCGATGCCCCCAACGCGGTCAAGGCCGGTACCCCGCCGGCGGCACCGGCCCGGGCCGAGCCCGCAGAGCCGGCCAGCATGCGCGACCCCGGGCACGCCGACAACGCGCGCTTCGGCCAGGCGCTGGGCAAGCTGCAGGCGCTGGAGCAGCAGCGTGCCCAGGCCGGCCTGAAGCCACTGTTCGCCAACCCGCAGGAGGTTGAGCGGGCGGCCGGCCAGCTGGCGTACGAAAGCAAGGTGTCCGGGATGCGCCAGATCGACCACGTCGTGGCCCGCCCCGACGGCACCGGTCTGTTTGCGGTGCAGGGCGAGCTGGGCGACCCGGCGGCGCAGCGGACCTTCGTCGACCGCCAGCAGGCGGTATCGCACTCGGTCGAGGCCAGCAGCCGGCAAAGCGAAGCGCTGGACAGCCAGTTCAACCAGCGTGCGCAGGAGCAGCAGCAGGAACAGGTGCGCAACCGCGGGTTGTAAGCCACGCGGCGACCCCGGGGCCGGTCGAGCGGCCAGTCCCGGCGCCACCCGCCGCCGTTCAGCCGTCCGGTGTAAACTATTGATCTCACTGGCAATGCCAGTCTCCGCGATCAACACCCCGATGACGTCCGCCACCGCCCGCTACGCCGATTCCCTGCGCCTGTCCGTGGCCCCCATGATGGATGGGGCGGATTCTTTCTGAATTCAATTAGTTAGGCGATGGCTGGTGCACTGGTGGTGCACCCTTCGGAGGCAGTCACTCAATGTTCGTCTCGCAATGGTTGAGACAACGTTGTTCTACTATGCAGGAAATGAGGGAGTGCGCAGGAAGCGCACTCAGCATTTGCGACGTGCAAATGCATGTGTAATCACTGAGAGGACGTAGTCATGGCTACGCAAAAGGCGCTTCGCAATTTTGACGTGCCGAAAGCCATCGCAGCAATTGGCATGTTTGTGAAGGGAACTGGCGAAACGCTGTACCCGATCATGAAGATGATGTATCTGGCTGATAAGCGCCATCTGCATGAGTATGGCCGTTTTATCGTGGGCGACGAGTATTGCGCGATGGCTCAGGGGCCAGTTCCCAGCTTGTCATACGACATGCTCAAGAGAGCGAAAGTCGGCACACCGAAGGGTGATGCACTCGACGCGGCAATTGATTTTTTTGATTACCTCGCAGACCACCACATCGCGCTCAAGCAGGAGCCGGATTTGGAGGAACTCAGCGTTTCTGAGCTGAACTGCATACAGGCAATTATTGACGCATACCGAAACGTCGGCAAATGGGCGGTCAAAGACCTGTCCCATGACGAAGCGTGGCGACTTGCGTGGGCCAATAAGCCAACACAAGCGAAGCGCGGTGGATACATCGAGCCGAAGTCTATCGCTGAGACCCTTGAGGGTGGCGACAGGCTGATAAGGCACCTCATAGATGCACACCCCGGTGAGGCGAAGCTCCGACACGGATAACGGGACTGGGCAGGGAAGCGATGGCAGCAGTAGGCGACGTGTACTTTCTTCGGTGTAAGAACTGCAATCCGCCGAAGGATAAGTTCTTTGTGGTTGCGCTGGCGGAGCCTCTAAAGCTCTTCCTAATCAACTCTGAAATGACAGATTTCCAGCGTGTAAGGCGTGAGCATGTGGTTGCGCAAGCACATATCGCTGTTGCTGAGCATGGATTTCTTGAGTACGACAGCTTGATCGGCTGCGACTGGTTGTCACACGAGTACAGCACTGAGGACCTGGAGCGGGTCCTCGCCATTGATGAGCGCTACAGGTATGTAGGTAGCTTGAGCATGGCGGCACGCCAAGCGGTAGCAGCCGCGCTCCAGGGTAACGTGCACATTGCGGGGAAGTGGCTCAAGCAGATCAAGGAACACTGGCCTTAACTTCTTGTGTTCCTCTGCACGTCCCACCATGAGGCCACATCTCTCACGTCGATAACGCCATTGATCGGCCTGGGCGCATCGCCTCTCGCAATCCAATTCTGCACGGTTTTCATCGTCATCTTCGGCAGGAATTCCTCTCGGAACTTTTCCACGGTCATCGTGGGGCCGTACTGCCCGTAGAGCAGCCAGAAGGTCGAGTGTTCAGCTGCGGCCATTCCCTGCTCCTACCGCGCGCTGCCGCGTTGATTCTTCTCCCAGGGTGAGCTTGAACTGCAGCACGTTGTCGGTCGCTTCTGGCGCCGTCGCAGGTCGCGCGCTGCGCTCGGGACGGTTGAGCCGGCGCCACGCTGCGATGGCCTTGTCGGGATCGGCATGCTTGCTGGTCGACCTGCAGGCGCACTCGACCAGGTGGCCACCGCCGGCGGACGCGCAGCGCTTGTCGTGGATGTGGCGCGCGCGGTGGCCGGCGGCGCAGTTCGGCAACCCTTCCGGGTGGCTGATATGTTCCTGGGTCATGGCTTGTTGCACTCCTCGATGTGGGCCTGGAGCTTTTCCAGCAGGAAGGCGGCTTGCGCTGCACGGTGGCGGCGGTCGTAGGCGTTGAGGTTGGCCGGCGCATCCCTGAGCCACTCCAGTGGCTCGACCAGCCATTTCGGATCGAACGGGAGTAGGGTGCGCGGGTCGACCTTCCTGTCGGGCGGGAAGCAGTCCGGGCCGGCCCAGTCCTCGCTCTCGCCGCAGCGGACACACACGCGCTGCTGGAAGTCGTGGATCTTCTCGGGCTGGATGACGCGCGGGGTTTCCCACAGAGCGCGCACGACCCAGCCGCGCTTGGCGGCGTGATAGAAGTGCTCAGGGGTGGCAGTCACCCAGCATCCGGGCCCCACGTCGTTCTTGTTGCGGTACTCCCAGCGCACGGGCGGTTGCGAGTACAGCTCCTGCAGGAGGGTGTCGCCCCACTCGCGAACCTGGTCGGCAGAGATTGGCGCGCCGGCGGCGCCCAGGCGGCGCATGGTGGTGACGACTGCAGCGACGGGCGACGATGCCCTGGTGGCCTCGGCCACCGCGCGTTGGTCGGTGGGGAAGCTAATTTCACCCATGGAAGCGGTCCCTCCGGACAGGAGTCGCGGCCGCAGCTCCCAATTGACGGAGCAGCGTCCTGTCTGGATCAATGCTGGCATTTGTGCCTACTGGGGAAATCCAATGCAGTGTCTTGAGCTGATCGGTTGGGGCCTGATGTCCGTTTCTGCAATTTTGCTCGGGGTAACTGCGCAGGCTGGGGTTACCCTTATGCCGGACGGAAGCGTGGTTATGGGAAACGCCAAAGCGAAATCCCCTGAGCATGGCAGAGCACTCAACAGGAGGCGCTACCGCTGGCAGAAATACGGCAGTGCGGCCGGATGGATCGCTTTTGGCATCGGATCCGTTTGTCAGCTTTTGGTTGTGCTGCTGAAGTAGCGCGCAACCTCGCCCGGCATGAGCATTGGGGCCGGCGATGCCACGCGTCAGTGAGATGGTGAGCAGCTGGTCAGCCATTGTGTTGACTCCGGATTTGGATCCGCCTTGACTCGGTGTTGCGGAACGGACCGTGGATTTCGGCAGCTGCCTGGCAGTAGGCAGCGTGGGCTTCGTTCTTGTCGTGGAAGTAGCCGACGTGGATAGTGCGCTTGCCCTTCATGATCTTTGCCCTCCATCGACCCATTTGAGGAACCCAATAAACCCCGCGCAATCCAGACCGACCCGGACGGGACTTTGCGCTACTTTGGTTCTCGCTGTTGTTCGCCAGTCTTAGGTTCACCGGCCGGTTGTCAGTCTTGATCCCGTTGATGTGGTCGATCTGCATTCCATCTGGCGGCCAGTAGCCGGTGTGCAGTGCCCACGCCACCCGATGGGCGGCCAGCTTCACTTGATCCACCTCCAAACGGACGTACCGGTTGCGGTCGTGCCAGCCAGCCACATCGCCAGGCTTCGCGCCGTTGGGCCGTTCAACCAACCAATGCAGAAGTCCGGTATCCACGTCCAGCCTCAGCAGCGACCGCAAACGCTCCAATGGGACCTTGTTCACTTGGCACCTACGGGCGGGGCGGCGTAGAGCGCCATCGAATCCCATTTCTCTGCGTTGAAGTCGCAGTCGTACATGGGCGATAAGCCGAATTCAACCCGGCCTGTTGCTTTGTGAGTGTGCATCCACGCCGCCGGCACCCCCACCGGCTGCGCGGGCGGGGCGGCGTCGTACTCCGCAAGCGCTGCTCGCAGTTCATCCCCAATGCCGCGCAGGGTGTACCACTCAGCACCGGAATCAGTCTCGAAGTCGAGGCTGTATCCCTGCGCCTCCAGCTCTGCATGGCGTCGATCCCACCATGCTCGCCCTGTGCCGTCCCCATCACGCTGGTAGCTTAGTTCAACCGACTCCGGCAGCGCGGCGCGCTCGCGCAACAGGCGCACCAGCTTTTCGCCCACCGGCTCCCCCACCGGCTGGCGGGCGGCGAGGGCTTCTCGCAGCTCGGCGATGGCCGCAAGGATCGGCTCAGCGCCACCCTGTTCCGGATCGCAGCCCAGTTCTCGCGAAACCTCAGCCAGTGCGGCGCAGGCGTCTACGAACATGCGCTCGTAGTTCAATCCCCCCTGACCACCCGGGGAGGGCTGGGCGGATAGTTCGCTCAGCACTTGAGCTGCAATGCGGCAGTCACGGGCGCGGTCAGCCCACTCGGCAAGCCCGGTTGGCATGTAGGTGCTGAGCCGGTGTGCAACCTCGCCGATGCTGCCGGATAGCCATTTCAGATCAACGTCGCCGTGATATGCCACCTGCGAGGGCTGGGCGGGAATGATCGCGTCGTGCAGCTCCATGGCCTGCTGGCTGTAGCCGATGCCGTGAGTGCCGGCGTTGTATGCGTCGCCCAGCAGGTCGTGCGCGCGGTCGTACAGCACAGTGGCCAGCCTCACCGTCCCACCGGGCTGCACGTCCGCCAGGGTCTTCTTGTCGTTGCTCATGCCTGCATTTCCTTGCTGTTGGTGGAGCGCGCGCCGCGCGCCCTGGCTTCAAGTTGTTCGGCCACGCCGAGGTAGTAGGCATGCCGTTCCAGACGGATCGATTCGGGGAACTGGAAGTGCCTCAGCGACTCTTCCGCCTGCACGCGCCAGGCGGCTGCCTCGCGCGCTGGGTCGTCGTCGAAAATGTCCATCTGGACCGGCTTGGCCATGGGTCAGTGCTTGTCCACGGCGCGGTGGCGGCTGTAGCCGACGCCTTCGATCGGGATGCCACACCAGGTGAGCGTGGCGCCCGGGATTGGCTCGGGCTTCGCTTCGCGCCATGGCTGCTTCGACCCGGCCTTGCGCGCCCGCATCCATGCTGCCTTGGCTTCATCACGATGAGGCTTCTGCATGCGGGCGAGGATCCGGCGCACACAGTGCTTCAGGTCTGACGCCTGCACGACGATGCGCGGTGGCCGCTGGCCCTTGGCGGTGGTGTAGCCCTCAACGAACCCGGCAACCTGCTCGCGGATCAGTTCAACTCGGAGGAGTTCGCCGTTCTCCTTCTTGGCAAACTCGGGTTCGTGCTGGAAATCGACAACGACTGAATCGGTCATGGCGGATCTCGATGTGGAATGGGTTGCCGGCTGCTGGAACCCGGCCGGCGCGGGTTCCCTGCGCTACAGGGGGAGAGCGCAGGGCAGGGGGTCAGTGGGTGTCGTCAGCGATCAGCGACGCGCGTTGTCGTTCATTGCTGCGGCGCTGCATTTCGGCCTTGAACGCTGGCCAGCTGGTGTGGAGGTCTTCCCAGCAGCGCCATCCGAAGAACAGGGCGCCGATGGCGCAGGCGAGGGCGACTGCGTCGACCTGGTTGCGCAGCGCCCAAGCGAGCAGGGCGAGCAGCAGGCCGATGACGACGGCGCAGTAGAAGGGCAGGGCCAGGTGGCGCATCACTCCGCCCCGCACAGGAAGCCCGGGCTGGCTTCTTCCAGCCACGTCCGCATGGTGGTCATTTCGCCGGTCGGCTGTTCGTCTTCGCCGAATTCGGGGATCGACCGATCCAGCTCCGCGGCGGACACCTCGCGGGGATAGCCGTCATCGCAGGGATCGCCCATGTCTTCCTCATACAGACGGGCGGCATCTTCGGGCGTAGCGGCGGCGTAGATGGTCGGCATGTCGTCGACATAGAAGGCTTTCAGCTGGGTCATGGGGATTGCTCCTGGCGGGGTGATGGGCGGGATGCCTACGGCCATGGCGGCGAAGAAGTCGTGGTCGGTCACGCGAAACTGCCATCGGCTGCAGTGGCCACCGGTTCGCGGTAGCGCCTGGGGAACCAATCGCAGTACGTGTCGGTGGGGGTGTGCCCGAAGATCAAGCAGCACCTGTGCACGTGGATGCAGTCGCCACATGTCTTTCCCTTGGGCAGTTCCATGCAGGTGGCGTCGCTGCAGGCTTTGTCGGTGTAGCAGCCGTGCTTATGGCTGGTGGCGCTCATGCAGCACCTGCCTGTGCGCGCGCTGCACGGCGGACGGAGGCGACGGCACCTGCTGCGCTCTGGCCGTGCCGCAGGACGGCATTGGCGGCGATGCTGGAAGCGATGACGACCTGGTAGGGGAGGAGGCCCCAACGGCGCCCGGCACGGGCGACGATGCCGGCTGCTGCAGCGGCGCGCTGAGCGTTGGAGTGGTGGGCGACGACGGCGCTCATGCGGCGGCCGCCGTACAGCTGCGCAGTTCCAGCGCAGCCTGCTGAATATCAAGAGCGAGGCGATCAGCCTCCTCCTGCTCAACGTACAGGCTGGCGGCGCCTACCTTGATGGCGACCATGCCGACTGCGGGCATTGCTACTACGGAAGGCGGCGCCTTGCTGACGCCGAGGGACAGGGTTGCCATTGCTTGATCTCCTGCGCCGGCCCCGGGGTGGGGCGCTGTTGAAGGGCGGAGATAAGATCACACAATGTGATTGTTAGTGCAACACGCAACGTGATGTTCGGTCATGCAAATTCTGAACGCCTCTGATCTCGTTCAGAATTTGGCGGTCGGGCTAGTCGAACGTGTGCCGGATCAAGCCAGCATCTTCAAAAGAAACATCGTCCCTGATGCATTCCCGAGCGCGATCGAGCGCGCGGTGCAGTTCGATCAGATCCTCGTCGCCGAGGTCATCAATAGAGGCGTGCCCTAGGGTTGCTTGGTCGATGATCAGTTGTACCCCAAAGGGGCGATATGTCTTGGCAAGGCTGCGGATCATCCGCAGATGACTCTCTCGGGCGACCGCATCGAAGTGCGTCGACCTCTTGCCCACAACCGCGCGGAGCGCGGGCTTCCTATCAGGCGCGGCGCTTATCCGTTCGACCAGCTTGTGCAGCAGCGCGTCCGTTTTGCTCATTTCTTACAGCTCCCCTTTGTGAATCGCGCTTTTCGCGCCATGCAGCAAAATCCACCAAGTTGCGCTGATCTGCAGGTCGCTCATCCGACAGGATCCACTCGTACACGTCGGCAAACAGATCTGCCTCGGACTCAATGTCGAAAGCTTTTCCAAGCGTGCCGAACGCCTTGTCCAGGAACCGGTGGGTTTCGGCAAGGATTGCAGGATCCGGTCGCGGGGACTGAGACGCCGGGGCCTCCCCGAAAAGGGACGCGATGCTGACCCCAAGCGCGGCAGCTAACAGGGGCACTTCCGAAACCTTGGGCTCGCGCGCGCTGGCGGCCGACGACTCGTAGTTGGCAATACGACTCTGCCCCGACCAGCCGCACGCGAGTGCCAAGGCTTCTTGGGTCATGCCAGCCTTGAGCCGGGCGGCGCGGAGGTTGTCGGAGAAGGCCATACCGGAATTCTTCACGGTATGTGATAAGTCGCTAACACGAAATGTGTTGCGTGGAGGATCACGATATGTGATTCTCCGTGAATGGACGCACTCGACAGAGCCGTGAAAGCCGCCGGCGGGGTCACATCCCTTGCCTCCCATCTTGGTGTTCGCCAGAGCGCTGTCAGCAATTGGCGCTCGCGGGGGCGCGTGCCCCCAGCCATGGCGATCCCCATCGAATCGGTCACGGGCGTCTCGCGCCATGACCTCTGCCCGGAAATCTTCGGCCCCTTCGCCGGGCTGGCCCCAGTCACGAAGCGTGATCTTCTCGCCAAGCTCGGTCTGTCCAATGACGCACATCTTGCGGTCGTGCTGGCGTTGCCTGCGGACCGCGTCGCCGCTTGGGAGTTGGACGCAGCTGTGCCTGCCTTGCCCAGCGTTCTCGCCGTCCTGGGCCCCGCAGTTGGCGCTCCTTCGCCCTGCGTCGATACGGACCCCGACGTTGGCCGCATCGGCCCTGTCGACACCGCCTGAAAGGCCCTCCCTGGCCGTCGTCCCTGAATTGTTGATCTCCATGGCGTCCATCGTGCGCCACCCGGGCCCAGCCCGAAACCTTGAAACACAGCCTTCTCCAAGGTGACCCATGACCTGCCGCACATCTGCTCTCAACTGGCTCGACGTTCTCTACAACTCCGTGCGTAAAACGCCCGGTGGTGTTGCGGATGCGGCCGCATTCCTGGCCGACCGCCGCGGCAAGTCCATGCACCCGGAGACGCTGCGCGCGAAGCTGCGCGGGCTGGAGGGTGAATCGGTAACGCTGGAAATCGCCGAACTGCTGACCGAGTGGATGCAGGAGAAGGCAGGCGGCAGCGATTACGCCCTGGACTGGATGCAGGCGCTGGCCGGGCAGTTCGGCATGGCCGTGGCCACCGTTCCGCCCCCGCCGGAGGGTGGCTGGTCGGACGAGATTGGCGCCATTCAGACGAAGCTGCTGGAGATCACCACGCGGGTGGGACGACTGTCGGGCACTGCGGTGGATGCGATGGCCGACCGACATATCGACAGCGACGAAGCCAAGCTGATGGTGGAAGAGGCCAACTCGCTGATCACCATGGCGCACCGGCTGATCCGCAACGTGTCGCGCGCTGCAGCAAAGGGGAGGGCGCGTCGATGAACCACCCGGCCCGCTCCACCGATCCCCAGTCCAGTCACATCGCCGCCGCCGCGCTCGCTGAAAGCGGCGCGCTGCGTGTCCAGCACGCCAAGACCGAGGCTACGGTGATCCGCCACCCTGGCCAGAGCAGCCTGCACCTGTCGACGCTGACTGGCCTTGACCGCCACATGTTGGGCCGCCGACTGCCTGAGCTGGCCCGCGAGGGCCGCATTTGGCGCGGCCCGACCGCGCCGTGCGCCACCACCGGCAAGCCCGCATGCACCTGGTGGCCGGTTGCGCCGGGCGAGAACCTGACGCTGGGGCTCTGACATGTCGACCATCATCATGTCGCAGTGCTGGCCGCTGCAGGGCCTGAGCGTCACGCAGAAGGCTGTGTTGATCTCGCTGGCTGATCAGGCGAACGACGACGGCGTGTGCTGGCCGGCGGTGGGCACCATCGCCGCGCGCTGCTGCATGTCGGCGCGCGCTGTGCGTACGGCAATGGATCATCTGGAGGCCGTCGGCCTGCTGACCCGTGACCGCCGGTTCAACAGCAGCACGGTCTATAAGGTCACCCCGGCCAACTTCGACAAGGCCGCTGCGCCGTCGAAGGCTGGCCGCAAGTCAGGAAAAGCCGGTACTGCACCGGGCGCAGGGGCTGCGCCCCATGCAGGGGGTGCGCTCGCTGCACGAGGGGATGCGCCCCATGCAGGGGGGGATGCACCGGGCGCAGGTCTAGGGGTGCGCCCCGTGCCGCCTAACCGTCATATAACCCTCAATGAACCGTCAGGAGAACCGTCATTTCCGGCGGGCCTGCCGGCCGCGCCGCTGGCGGTGGATTCCGAAACCGACCTGCAGGCCGCGTGCCGTGCCACCTGGGCGGCCTACGCCAGTGCCTACCGTGACCGCCACGGTGTGGCACCGGTGCGCAACGCCAAGGTGAACAGCAACGTCCGGCAGATCGTGCAGCGGCTCGGCCACGGCGAGGCCCCGCTGGTGGCCGCGTGGTTCCTGACCGTCAACGAGCGCTACGTGGTGCAGAACATGCACGACCTGGGCGCGCTGCTGGCGAAGTGCGAGGCATACCGCACGCAGTGGGCCACCGGCCGTCAGGTCACCGAAGAGGCCGCGCGGCAGACCGACAAGACGCAGACCAACCTCGGCGCCGCCGACGCGGCCAAGGCTCTGCTGGCACAGCGGAGGGCGGCACATGCTGGGTAATCAGGAGCAGGATCGGCTGGTCGATCTGCTGGTGGCCACCGCCGAGGTGATTGGCGACCAGCTCAGCCCGAACGCAGCCGCCTACATGGTTTCGGATCTGGCGCAGTACCCGCTGCCGATGCTGGAGCGCGCGCTGGCGTCGTGCCGCCGGGAGCTGAAGGCGCGGCTTTCGCTGGCGGCGATCCTTGAACGCATCGAGGACGGCCACCCGGCACCGAATGAGGCTTGGGCCAACGCGATCCGCGCCGCCGACGAAGGTGCGACCGTGGTGTGGACTGAGCAGACCCGCGATGCGTGGGCGGCGGCGCTGCCGCTGGTGCAGGCGGGCGACAAGATCGCTGCCCGGCCGGCATTCCTGGAGGTCTACACGCGGCTGGTGAAGGAAGCGCGCGCTGCGCACCGGGTCGCCACCTATCAGCTGTCCCTTGGCGGCGACGTTTCCGGTCGGGATAGCGTCCTGCGAGAGGCGGTGGCCGCTGGCCAGCTCATGAAGGAGCAGGTGGAGGAGTACTTGGCCCTTCCGCCCGCCACCCCGGCCTTCGACCCGGTGGCGCTGCTGGCCGGAACGGTTGAGGCATCGCCGACAGCGGACGACCGGACCCGTGCGCACCTGGCCGACATCGTGGCGCTGCTGGAGGGCAAAGCCGCATGAGCCCCGATCACTTCAACGTCGAAGTGCGCCCTGTGAGCGAGCCGGTGGCCGAGGCGGGCTGGTATCTGGCCTACGGCTACGGGATCAAGCCGCTGGTGGTCTACGCGACGCGCGGGATGACTGTCTGGCGCGACGGCATGCGGCGGATCCCGATCACCCGCTATGCGGGCCCAATCCCGGAGCTGCGCTGATGTGGTCGAACGCACCGCCGCCGACCGAGGCGGAGGCAGCACGCATCGAACTGGCGAAGACCGGGCCGTGCATGGCATGCCTCGTTCGCTACGCGCAGGGACTGATGGCGAAGAAGCACGTGATCTACGGCTGCGAATACAACCACGCCAAGTCGGGAAACATCCGGCGCGGCCATTTCTTCGGCTACGCGTTGTGCCAGTGGCATCACCAGCGCTACCGAACCGAACACATGACGCAGAAGCAAATGGTGGCCCGCTGGGGCCCACCGCTGCACTGGTCCAAGAGATTCCACGAGGCGTTCGGATCCGACGACGACTTGATCGCACAGCAGACCTACATCAACGAACTGAGGGCGGCAGCATGAAGAAGACGAAGGCCATGGCGCCGAAGATCAACCCCCAGCGTGCGCCCCGCGATCGGCGGATGGACCACAACACGGTGTCCCGGCCCAAGCGAGTCAAGGCACGTGTGCTCGCCGATGGCCCGGTTGAGACGGTGGAGCAGTTCGAGGAACGCGGAGGGCAGGTGCAGCGCCTGTCGGCCAGCTGGGACCGTGCGGCGTGACAGGTGCCGCAATAGAAGACAACCAAGCGCGATCACGCGCTGCACGAGCAAACCACCAAGGGGAAGGCGCATGGGAATGAACGAGGCACGCGAACTGCTGTCGAGCCGGACGGGGCCGAGGACACTGAGCTTCGACGGAAGCATCAGCGGACCGAGCACTGAGGAAATCTTGGCCGCCTTGGCGTACGTCCCGGCTGGTCTTGGTCGCGAACTGCTGGAGGCGCTGTGGTGGCCGGAGAGTGGTCAGCGGAGACGCGAACAGCTGCGCCAGGCGGTCATCTCCCTGGTCGCGCCCGAGTTCACCCGCCAGATGCACGCTCTTGCCGACGCCCGTACTGACTACGGCATCGCCAAGGCCAGCATGGGCTGGTGCGGCGGGTCGATTACGGAGGCACAGCGGCGCGAGCTGCTCCGTACGGAAAAGGCTCTGGACGACGCGCGCGCTGCGGCCTGGCCGAACAACACGATGGAACAGTTGGGAGTACTGGCCGGGGCGGTGATCGCTGAAATGGCCGGCGCGCGCCAGTGCGCGCACTGCGATGGCAAGAGGTTTCTGCGGGGCCAGCGCGTAGCAGGTGTAGTGAACTGCGTCGAGTGCGGTGGTAGCGGGTATGAGCCGCTGAGCGGTCGTAAGCGCGCCGCCGCGATCGGGGCCGACTGGTCGGCATACAGCCGGTTCTGGCGCCCGGTGTACGAGTGGATGCTGTGCAGCTTCCGTGCTGCCGAGGCGCGCGCTGCAAGGAAGTTCAATAGGGCTCTTTCCAAGGCTGCATAGCGATGACTTCCTAGGTCATCGGAAACGGGTGCAATCTTCCCAGCATCCAGACGCAAGCCCCGGCCAAGCCGGGGCTTCTTTTTCTGGAGTTGGGCCCTGGGATCAATGACTCGCCCAAGTGCTGTAGATGTACCATCCGATAAGCCACAGGCCGGATCCGAATCCGAGTGCGACGGTTGGTACGAGGATGAACAGCCACGTCCTGTGTGCGCGGCGATTGAAGTCCGTTATCGAAGCCTTGAACTGAGCTACGCCCGCAGGCGAGGGGTCTCTATTTAGGCGTTGATTCGCTAGTTGAACTGCGAATCCCCTCCGTACCGACATGTAGACCTCATAGCCGATGTAGCAGAGCAAGGACAGTAGGAAAAGCGTGCCGATCCACGCGTGGTGTGGCTGGGGTATCACCTGAGCAGACTTACCCCAGAAGGTTAAGAAGCCGGCGTAGCCCGCCGCTACGATCAGCTTGGTGTAAGCCTCATTGGCTGATCGTTCCTTGTCCATCAGCTTGTTGAGCGCCTCGGTCTCCTTCTCCGACTCGGCGGTGCGTTGGTGGTTCTGCAGGCTTTCAAGGCCCTTTTCCAACGCCCCTAAACGGCGCTGCGTAAGTTGCTCGGTGTATCGGGCTTCCGGCGATTGATTCATATGCCCCCCTGGCTGGTTTGTCCGCTGATTATGCGCAAATCCCCGCCAATTACTGAACTTAAGGACATTCTCAATGGCTGAGATCACTCGCCAAGAGGCTGGCGGCGTGAACGTCGTGGCCTTCCTCGACATGCTTGCCTGGTCCGAAGGTACGGACAACGGTAAGCAGCCCACCAAGGACCGCGGCTATGACGTGATCGTTGGCGGGCAATTGTTCAAGAGCTACGCCGACCATCCGCGCGTGCTGGTGGACCTGCCGAAGCTCAAGATCCAGTCGACCGCAGCCGGCCGCTACCAGCTGCTGCGCCGCTACTACGACGCTTACAAAAAGACGCTCGGCCTGAAGGACTTCTCGCCTCTGAGCCAGGACCTGATTGCGTTGCAGCAAATCCGGGAGCGCCGCGCGCTGCCGCTGATCCAGGCGGGCAAGATCGAGGACGCCATCAAGGCCGTCCGCAAGATCTGGGCGAGCCTGCCCGGCGCGGGCTACGGCCAGCACGAACACAAGCTTGCCGACCTGTTGGCGGTTTACCGCAAGGCCGGCGGGACGGTGGCGCCATGATCGGGGTCGACGTGGATTGGCAGGCAATCGGCACCGCCGTCGGCGGCCTGATGGTTGGGGCTGGCGGTGTGGCGCTGTGGTGGCGCAAGCAGTTCGTAGAGACAGCCAGAGAAGGGGCCGAGGTCAACGTGATCCAGCTGATGCGCGAGGAAGTGACCCGGCTGGGCGAACGGGTTGGTCGCATGGAGGCCAGGGAGCTTTGCCTGATCCGCCACATTTACCGGCTGGAAGGGTTGATGCGCGCGGCCGGCCTGGAGCCGCCGCCGTTTGACCCGGACAGCGACACCATCAGGGCAGGAGGGTCCGAATGAACCGGATCACCATCGCGGTTGCTGCCTTCGTTCTGTGGTCAGGTGCAATGTTCGGTGCTGGCTGGGCCTGGCGTGGCGACCGGGCCGATGCCAGCGACGCCACCCTGCGCGCCGCCGGCGCATCGGCAGTCGCCGACCAGGTGAACCAGACCCGTGCCACCGAGCAGAGCAAGGCTCTGCAGCTGGCCGACATTGGAGCTAAGCATGAAGAAGACCGCACTGCGGCCGCGACCGTCCCCGCTGCTGTTGTGGCTGACCTGCGCGCTGGGCGTCTCCAGTTGCGCGACGACCTCGCCACCTGCCACACCGCTCGCCTGTCCGAAGCTGCCGCCGGCGCCGCCGAACGTGATGCGCGAGCCGAATTACGTCCAGAGGTTGTCGGAGCTGCTGTTCAGATCGTCACCGACGCCGACGACCAGCTCCGAGCATGCCAAGCAGTGATCCGGGTGGATCGCGATCAGCACTGACCGAAATCTGGAGTCAACTTTTATCTGAGGGCCGCCTTGAGCGGCCCTCTGCCGTTTTGGTGCCTCGGATAGGCCGTTGCACCGACTACCGCCGCAAAGGCAACAACTAAGGAGCAATTCAATGAGCAAGAACGAACACAAGGACGACTACATGATGCAGCGCGCAGGCGGTGGCACGATCGATCAGCCGATGGACGATAGTGGCTGGCAGGTCAGCGGCAGCGTCGTGAACGAAAATGGGCGCCCCGTGGGTGCGAGCTTCACCGGCAACATCGACGGCACCGCCGTCAGCGGTGAGGTAAAGACGGGCAATGCGCAGGTCAAGGTGGGCGAGAACGACTCGTTCCTGAATCTGAAGTACCAGAACGAACGCGTCACTGGTACGGTCGGCTACGGCGTGGGTAACGAAGAGGCCCGACTGACCGGCACCTTCGACAGCAACGGCAAGCTGTCTGGCTCCGCCAAGGTCCAGTTCAAGAACACCGCGATCGACATCTCCCCTGCAAGTGCCGGCATCACGTATGACTTCGGCGGTGGTTGGTCCGGAAGCGTCCGACAGGAGTTCGGCGGTGGCATGGGAATCCAGTTCTCCGGCGGCTCGTCCTTTGGTGGTGGCAGCAGCTTCAGCCTGAGCCTGGGCGCTTCGGGGGGCGGTGGCGGCTCGTGGGGCGTGAATGCCAAGTTCCAGCTGATCGTGCTGACGAACTAAGGCCAGGCCCGGCCAGCGAAAGCGCTGGCCGGGCATCTACTTCTGGCGTGTCCAAGCGCCTCAGCAATGCAGGTGACAGATTCCGAGGTGCTTCGTCGATGGGACGAACTAACGGGGTGGAGCGCCGCATGCTGGCGCTTGGCCGGCTGCGGACCGGCGAGATGAACAAGACCGAGGCTGCGTATGCCGCGCGGCTGCGTGCGCTGCAGGCTGCGGGCGAGGTCCAGTGGCACCGGTTCGAGGGCATGAAGCTGCGCCTGGCCGACAACACGTTCTACACCCCGGACTTTGCGGTCATGGCTGCCGATGGCGTCATGGAGTGCCACGAGGTGAAGGGGCACTGGCAGGACGATGCCAGGGCCAAGATCAAGATTGCCGCGGCCATGTACCCGTTCCGCTTCATTGCGGTGAAGGTCAGGCCCAAGCGCGACGGCGGTGGCTGGGAAGTGGAGGAGTTCTGATGCTCGCGACAGTGACTGCATCGGTCCGCTTGCGCTGGTGGCTGCGGTGGTATCTGGCTGCCGTGGTGTGGTTTGCCCGGGCCACGGGCATGGAACCGGACTGGGATCGGGTCGAGTGGTGGATACGCCGCGGCCTGGTGCTGCGAACGACGAGGGTTGGTGATGGACGCTGCACGGATTGAAGAGGTGGCGCGCGCTGCGGCTGTCACGGCCCTGGCGGGGCTGATTGAGAGCAGCGCCGACAGCCGTATCGACCGACTGGTCGGGATCATCGAGCAGCAGGGCAAGCAGATCGCCGAGCTGGCGATGCACATTGGCCTGCTGGTGCAGGCCGTGGCGCAGCTGCTGGGCGAGGAGGCCGGAACGCCGGTGCATGACGAAGGTGCCGAGCCGGAGCGAGTCGACCTGGACGGGAAGCCTTACTGATGCCAGCCCGGCCACCCCAGCACCGCGCGGCCGGCTGGCGCCCCTACAAGGAGACCACCGCCCAGGTCCGCAAGAGGCAGGCACGCCGCGCCCTGCCCACCAACTGCTCGCTGTGGCGCCGGCTTCGTGTGGTGGTGCTGGCTCGTGAACCGCTGTGCAGATGCTGCGCTGGGCAGGGCAGGGTGCGGCCGGCCACCGAGGTCGACCACATCGACGGAGACGACAGCAACAACGCCGACAGCAACCTGCAGCCGCTGTGCCGGCCGTGCCATAGCGCCAAGACGGCGCGGGAGAACGGCGGGTTCGGCAGGGATGCCCGCCCACACGGCGGAGCTGGACGAGCGGCGAGTTATCCACCGAAAGCTGAACAGAATGGGAGGGGGGAGGGTCAAAGTTGAGGGCCTTCCTCGCCCGATACGCGCGCCCCCCTTTCTTCTCGCGTCCGCAGAATTTGAATTTCAGAAATGGGAGGTCCGATGGCTCGCCATCGACAGCCGAGGGAACTGGCCGAGCTGAAGGGCGCGACCAAGAAGGATCCGCAGCGCTACAGGAACGAAGCGCCCAAGACGAATTCGCCATTGGGCAAGGCGCCGGCACATCTTCCGACCGAGGTCGCGGTGGTCTGGAAAGAGCTGGAGAAGTGCGCCTTGCCGGGCGTCCTGACCAGCGCCGACCGTTTCATCATGGAGGTGGCGTCATCGCTGCTTTCCGAATTCCGCACCAAACCCGGTGATTTCGTCGCGGCCAAGTACACCCACCTGATCGGCTGCCTGGCGCGCCTGGGCCTGACCCCGGCTGACCGCCAGAAGCTGGGGACCGAAAAGACCCCGGAGGGCAACCCATTCGACGAGTTCTGATCCATGACGCCGAGCGAATCAGCCAAGGCATACGCCAAGGGCGTCACGTCAGGAAAGATCCCCGCCGGCGAGTTCATCCGTCTGGCGTGCCAGCGGTTCCTGGATGACCTGAAGCGCAAGGGGGCCGACTGGCCCTACAAGTACGACGCCGAGAAGGCGGACCGCGCGGTGCGGTTCATGGAGAAGATGCCGCACACGAAAGGAAAGTGGGCGGCGCAGAAGCGCCTGCTGGTGCTGGAGCCCTGGCAGCACTTCATCGAGTGCAATCTGTTCGGCTGGGTTCACAAGAAGACCGCCCACCGGCGCTTCCGCCGTGCATATGAGGAAATCCCGCGCAAGAACGGTAAGTCCTTGCGACTGGCTGCCCGTGGCCTGTACCTGTTCTGCGCTGACGGCGAGGCGGGCGCGGAGGTCTACTCGGGCGCTACCAGCGAGAAACAGGCGTACGAGGTGTTCCGCCCGGCCTGGCAGATGGTCCAGAAACTGCCGGCGCTGCGCGCCCGCTTCGGTATCGAACAGGCAGGCAACCCGAAGAACCCGGGGCCGCTGTTCGTCATGGAGGACATGTCCAAGTTCGAGACGATGATCGGCAAGCCCGGCGACGGCTCTAGCCCGCACGCGGCGCTGGTGGACGAGTACCACGAACATGACGATGACCACATGGTCGACGCCATGGAAACCGGCATGGGCGCGCGCGAGCAACCCCTGCTGTCGATCATCACCACGGCAGGCACTAACCTTTCCGGCCCATGCTTCGAGATGCGGGGCGATGCCATCCGCATCCTGCGCGGCGAGGTGACCGACGAAACTGTGTTCGCGGCAATCTACTGCATTGACGAGGGCGATCGCTGGGACGATCCGGCGAGCCTGCGCAAGGCCAACCCGAACTACGGCGTTTCCGTGTTCGAGCAGTTCCTGCTCGACCAGCTCGCCAAGGCAAAGCGGTCGGCCAGCAAGCAGAGTGCGTTCCGTACCAAGCACCTGAATGACTGGGTCGGCGCCAAGCTGGCATGGATGAACATGCTGGCCTGGCAGCGGCAGAAACGACGGTTTGAGGTGTCGGACTTTGCGGGCTGTCCGTGCTGGGTGGGCGTCGATCTGGCATCCAAGCTGGACGTGGCTGCTGTGGTGCTGCTGTTCGAGAAGGGCGATAGCTACTACGTCATTCCCCGGTTCTACGTGCCGGAGTCGGCCGTGGAGGAAAACGAGAAGTACCAGCAGTTCCTGCTGGACGAGCTGATCGTGTCCACGCCCGGGAACATGACGGACTACGCGTTCATCGAAGAGGAGCTGAAAGAGCTTGCGGCACAGGGCGTCGACGTGCGGGACATTGCCTTTGACCCGGCGCAAGCGGCGTACCTGATGACGCGCCTTGAACAGGAAGGGCTGCCGACCGTGGAGATGGCGCAGTCGGTGCGCAATCTCTCCGAGCCCATGAAAGAAGTGGAGGCGCTCATCCTGTCGCGGCGCCTGTGGCACGACGGCAACGCGGCCATGACCTGGATGATGGGCAACGTAGTGGCGCGCGTGGATGCCAAGGAACACGTCTATCCCCGCAAGGAAAAGATGGAAAGCAAGATCGACGGCGCGGTGGCGCTAATCATGGCCATGGGCCGCGCCATGCAGGCGCGGGACACCGGCACAACCCAACAAGGCTTCGTGGTGATCGACTGATGTTCGGACTATTCGAGAAGAACCGGCGGGCCGACGCCCGCGACCGTATCGAGCCGACGATCAGCAACCTGGTCGACGGCGAGGTGATCCAGTCCTCCGACATGCGCATGTTCGAGGTGTTCGGGAATCCGACGACGGCCTCCGGAGCGGTGGTCAGCCCGGAATCGGCGATGCGGGTTTCGGCGGTGTTCGCTGCCGTTTCGCTGCTGGCCGGCGCGATCGCCCAGCTGCCGCTGCCTGTGTTCGAGCGGGTGGACGGCCATCGCAAGCGGGCGGAGCATGACTACTGGTGGCTGCTGAACGAGCAGTTCTCCTCCGGCTGGTCGAGCGCCACCGGCTGGGAATTCATCGTCGGCCAGATGCTGCTGCGCGGTGATGGCGTGGTGTACGTGACGCGCAACCGTGCCGGGGTGGCGACCGGGTTGATCCCCTGGCCACGCGACAGGGTGATGATCCTCAAGCAGGAGAAAGCCAGCCCACGGGAGCCGACACGCCTGCAGTACACGTTCCACGATGCGGACGGGTACTTCACCGTCGACCAGGACGACGTGCTCCATTTCCCCGGCTTCGGTTTCAACGGCGTGCACGGCATGTCGGTGATCCAGTGGGGCGCGCGGAACGGCATCGGCATCGCCATCCAAGGTGACGAGCACGCCGGCAAGTTCTTCAGCGAGGGCGGCAAGCCCGAAGTGGCCATCCGAACGCCCAACAAGATGACCAAGGAGCAGCAGGACGACTTCCGCGATGCCTGGGTCAAGAAGTACGGCGGGGTGCAGGGTAACCGTCGCATCCCGCTGGTACTGACCGAGGGGCTGGAGATTCACGAACTGACCATGTCAGCGGTCGACCAGCAGCTGCTGGAGTCCCGGCAGTGGCAGGTGATCGACGTGGCCCGTGCATTCGGTGTGCCGCCCCACATGATCGGCGAGACCAGCAAGGCCACCAGCTGGGGAACCGGCATCGAGAGCATGGGCATCGGCTTCGTGAAGTACACCCTGGGGCCGCACCTGAAGCGGATCAAGGACGAGCTGAATCGCAAGCTGTTCCGCACGCCGCGCTACTTCGTTGAGCACAACGTGGACATGTTCATGGCCGGCGACTCGAAGACCCAGGCCGAGTACTTCAGCAAGGCGCTGGGTGGCCCCGGTACGCAAGGCTGGATGGTCGTCAACGAGGTCCGCCGCCTCAAGAACCTGCCTCCCATTGAGGGCGGCGACAAGCTCTACCAACCGAAAGATCCCGCGCCGCCGGCGAAGCCGGACAGCGACGACCCTGAAAGGAACCCTGAAGATGCCGATTCCTAAGTTGCTGCAGCTGGCCAAGAACAACGCCGGCCAGTCCAAGCCCATCCGGGCGGAGACCGAAGGTAAGGAGGGGACCATCTACCTGCACGGCGTCATCGGCGGGTGGTGGGGCGATATTGACGAGACGATGTTTGCCCAGGCCATGGCCGGAATCGACGCGGACGTGATCCATCTGCGCATCGACTCGCCCGGCGGTGACGTGTTTGCGGCCCGATCGATGATGACCGCCATCGCCCAGCACAAGGCAACTGTCATCGCCCACATCGATGGCTTGGCTGCCTCGGCTATGACCGGGGTCTGCATGGCGTGCGACAAGGTCGAGATCAGCCAAGGTGGTGCGTTCATGATCCACAACGCATGGACCATCACGGTCGGCAACAAGGCCGACATGACCAAGACCGGTGAACTGCTGGCCAAGATCGATGCCGGCCTGGCCGGCGACTACACCCGCCGTACTGGGAAGGATCAGGCGCAGATCGTCCAGTGGATGGACGAAGAGACCTGGTTCACGGCCGACGAAGCCAAGGAACACGGCTTCGCAGACGAGGTGGTGGAGATCGTGGGCAAGAAGAAGGCATCCAACACCTGGGACCTGTCCGCCTACGACAACGCGCCTGCCGCACTGGCGAACCGCACCCCCGATCCCGACGACGGCGCCGCCGCCGCCGACCACAAGGCCAACCTGTCGCGCCGTCTGGCGCTGCTGGAACGCTCCGCTGCGTAAGCGACTCCCGCCCGCAGTTCATCCTGACCGCCGAAAGGCGGTTTTTTCTCGACACGAGGAAATCACCAATGCCCTTCAACATTCAGGCCGAGCGGGAGCGCCGCACCGCGCTGGCAAAGGAAACCCGCAATCTGCTGGATACCAGCACCGGCGACGGCAACAAGTGGACGCCGGAGAACCAGGCCAAGTACGACAACAACATCGCCGAGATCGAGCGCATCGACGCGGCGATCGAGCGTCATCAGAAGGTCATGGACCTGACGGCCGACGAGGCGCTGCGCGAACAGGGCGTGCGTGAGCACGACACTGCCAACCGCGGCGGTCGTGACCTCTCCAACGAGGAGCGCCTGTTCGACCGCTGGGCGCGTGGCGGTGACAGCGCCCTGAGCGCCGAGGACTGGAAGCAGGTCAACGCGGCCATGTCGGGCAATCCGGCCGTCAACCCGGAGCAGGGTGGCTACACCGTTCCGACTACGCTGGCCGAGCAGATCCTGGATGCCCTGAAGGCATTCGGCGGCATGCGCCAGGTGGCTGATGTGTTCAGCACTGCCGGCGGCGAGCCGATGCAGTACCCGACCAGCGATGGCACCTCCGAAGAGGGCGAACTGGTCGCTGAAAACCAGTCGGCGAACGACCAGGACGTGGCCTTCGGCACCAAGGGCCTGCAGGTGTACAAGTACAGCTCCAAGGTGGTGACCGTGCCGTGGGAGCTGCTGCAGGACAGCACGGCCGATATCGCCGGCTTCATCGAGAAGCGCTTGCAAACCCGCCTGGGCCGCGTCACCAACCGCCACTACTCCGTCGGCACCGGCGTTGGGCAGCCGATGGGCGCCTTTACTGCCGCGACGGTGGGCAAGATCGGCGCTGTCTCGGCGCTGCCGATCGTCACCTACGACGACCTGGTCGACCTGGAGCACAGCGTCGATCCGGCGTATCGCCAGCTGGCCAAGTGGATGTTCCACGACGACATGCTGAAGCTGATCCGCAAGGTGAAGGACGACCAGGGCCGGCCGATCTTCGTGCCGGGTTACGAGCAGGGCAATCCGGGCGGTGCGCCGGATCGTCTGCTGAACCGCGATATCCAGATCAACCAGCACGCTCCGGCTCCGGCCGCGGGCGCCACCTCGATCGCGTTCGGCGACTTCAGCTACTACAAGATCCGCGACGTGATGGCCGTGACCCTGTTCCGCTTCAACGACTCGGCCTACGTGAAGAAGGGCCAGGTGGGCTTCATGGCCTGGATGCGCTCCGGCGGCAACCTGGTCGACGTGGGCGGCGCGGTGAAGACCTTCAAGCACGGCGCTGCGGCTTAACCGCCTCGGCCCAAGAACGGAGGGACGCCCCAGCGTGGGCGTCCCTCGGAGACGATCATGGCAAAGCAGAAGAACACCTCCGCGCAGGCGGCCAGCGGTCCGGCCGACGCGCAGGAAGGGCCCGCTGGGGTAGTGGACGCAGCGGCTGGCCAGGGCGAGCAGGCGGACGCCGAAAGCCCCGAGGCTGACGCGGCGGCTGCCGCCGTTGAGCCGGAGACGGACGAGGGCGGAGACAGCCAGAGGCCCGAAACCGTGAAGGCGGACAACGACCTGCCGCCACCGGATAAAGAACCGGCTCCGCCGGAGGGCGAAACCGTGCCGGCGCTGGTGCTCAGTAACAACCACCTCGGGAAGGTTGGCCAGGTGATCCAGGTCAACGCGGCACACGTTGAGGCGCTGCGCCTTGGCGGGCTGATCGACCCCCACCCCAATGCCATCAAGTCGGCAACGCCGGAGGAATGACCCATGCTGCGCACGTTGACCCCGGCGGCAGAGGAACCCGTGTCGCTGAGCGAAGCGAAGGCGCACCTGGTAGTTATCCACGATGCCGACGACGCGCTGATCGGCGCCTTCATCACCGCCGCGCGTGAGTCGGTGGAGCGCACCACGGGGTATGCGTTGGCAGCAGCGACCTATGAGTGGACCCCGGTCGGCGAGGGCCGCTCTCCGCTGCCTATTGAGCCGGCGGCGCTCGACAGCGAGCCAGGCGCCTATCCGGTCAAGTTCACGACGACACCTGGCCCGCTTCCGGGGCCGTTGCGCGCGGCCGTACTGCTGTTGCTGGGTGACCTGTATGCCAACCGCGAGGCGGTGGTGGCTGGCTCGCAGTTGGCCGAGAACCCAACCCTGGACCGGCTGATGTTTCCCTACCGGCGGGTGCTGCCATGAGGCGGGCGGGCAAGTACCGGCATCGCATCGAGCTGCAGGACTACGGCCCGGTGCGTGATCCGCTCGGCGGGGACGTGAAGCAATGGCGTAGATGGCGGGCTGACGTGCCGGCAGAGGTGGTTCCGCTCTCGGGTCGGGAGTTCACCGCGGCCGCAGCCGAGCATGGAGAGGTGACTGCGCGCATCGAGATCCCTTACCTGCCCGGGGTAGTGCCGACCATGCGCGTGGTGTTCGACGGGCAGGTGTACGCGATTCGTGCGGTGCTGCCAGATGCGACAGCACGCGGGCATATCACGCTGATGGTCGATGCCGGGGTGTCCGATGGCTGAGCAAGTGAAGATCGACGGCCTGGACGGCCTCCTGCGCTCACTGCGGGAGGCGCCCAAGGCGATTCAAGGGCGAGCCGTGCAAGCCGGTATGCGCAAAGGTGGCAACGTCATCCGTGACGACGCCCGCCGCCGCGCCCCGAGAGCATCGCGGTTCATGGCCTCGCAGATCGTCACCCGCCGGGCCAACACCAAGAGCCGGCAGCGCGCAGGTGTAGGCCAGGGCGGCGAGTACTACACGGTCGGGGTTAAGACCGGTCGCCGGCGCAAGTACGCCAACACCAAGCGCAACCGGCGCCGCGGCCGCGTCGGGAAGGTTTATGAGGAGGCGGGCTGGGCCTATTACTGGCGCTTCAAGGAATTCGGCACCAGGAAGATGAGGGCCGAGCCGTTCCTCACGCCGGCAGGCGAGGCCAAGGGGCCGGAGGCGGCGCAGGTGATCATCAATGAAACCTGGGCGGCGCTCGACAAGCAGCTCAAGAAGGATGGCTGGCGATGATGGTTCCCCTGATCCAGTCCCTGCTGCAGGGTGATGCAGCGGTTCGGCACGTGCTGGGCGACCCGATCCGGTTGTGGCCGGGAACCGCGCCACAGGATGCAGCACTGCCCTACGCGACGTGGGAGGTGGTCGGCGGATCGCCCACCGCGATGCTGTCCGATGCGCCGCCGGCCGACGGCTGGCGAGTCCGATTAACCGTGTGGGGCAAAGCCATGACGCAGGCCAACGGCGCGGCCGTCGCCATCCGCGACGCGATCGAGCGCGTGGGCAGCATCGAGTCTTACAACCCGACGCCTGGCAGCGACGGCACGGACGCCTTTGGCATCTCCTTCGACGCCAGGCTCCTGCAACTGCGCTGAACCACACAACGGCAACCCACTGGCCCCGCAAGGGGCCTTTTTCATGCCCGGCGACGGGCGCAACACAAGGAAACCCCTATGGGACAGGTAATCAAGTCGAAGCACACGCAGCTGTTCGTCGCCATCGCCGCGGCCGAGGTCATCAAGGTGACCCGCCTGCGTACGGTCGGCTTCCCCGATGGCCAGGCGTCGGAGATCGATATCTCCGACTACGACGACGACTGGGATCAGTTCGTCGCCGGCCGCAAGCAGACCGGCAGCACCAGCATCGAGATCATCTACGACAGCGTCGACCACGAGAAGCTGGAAGAGCTGCACGAGACCGGTGCCGTCGTGAATTGGCTGGTGACCGCGCCGCTGTCGGAAACCGAAGGTGTGGCCAAGCCGACCGCCGTTGCCGGAAAGATCACCCCGCCGGACACCGTGCTGTCCAAGCAGTTCGACGGCTTCGTGCAGAACTTCGCGGTGACCAGCCAGGACAACGATGTGTGGAAGGCGACGATCACCATCCGCGGCTCCGGCGCCGTCACCACGCACCGCCCGACGCCGTAAGGCTGCGGCAACGGCGCACACCCAGGCCCGCTCCGGCGGGCCATCTCTCTGACGGGGCGCGCGGATCCTCCGCGTGTTAGCCGTGCGCGGCCCGCGCGCCCTGTCGCCATTCAAGGAAACGGCCAATGAGCAAGACCAGCGAAACCACCCAAACCCAGCCGCAGCAGCCCGTGAGCATCCTGCAGTCGTTCACCAACCTGGGCATGTTCGCCTCCAAGGACGTTCGTGCCGACACGATCACCTTGCCCAACGGTGCCAAGGCACGGTTCCACGTGCGCGAGCTGCCGGACGCGGAGTTCCGCAAGCTGTGGGGCGAAGGCGATCGCGCCAAGCTGATCGCAGCGACCATCTGCGACGAGGACGGCAAGCCCGTCATGAACGTGGAGCAGGCCGCCCAGCTCAAGCCCCTGGTGGCCGCTGAGCTGCAGCGCGTGGCCATGAAGCATTCCGGCTTCGGCGAGGATGCTGCCCAAGCCCAGGCCGACGCGGGAAACGGCTAAGGCAGCGCGGCGAGGACTGGTTCTGGAAGGTCCTCGCCGGCCACCTGCATCGCACGGTGTCGGAGCTGCAGGCGAGCATGTCGCGTCGGGAGTTCCTCGAATGGTGGGAGTTCCATAAGCGGAATCCCATCGACCCCGTAAGCCTGCACATCAAGCCCGCTGCCTTCGCCGCGTACATCACCGCCTCACACAGCCAAGGCGGCACCAAGCGCTCCTTTCAGGAGTACCTGGAAACCCTTGTGCCACGGTCCGAGGAGGACGAGGCACAGGACTGGTTCGATCGACTGGGATAGCCATGACCGACACCTTTGGGCGCTTTGCCGCCCTCCCGATCGGCCCGCTGCTCGCTGCGCGCGACGGTGGGCTCACTCTTGCCACGACGGCCGCAGCCGACCTTAACCGCTGCGCCCGGTCCGACTTTGCCCTCAGCGCCGGCGTTGTCGGCGTCGAGTTCGCGCTGTGGGGCGATGACGACCTCTCGGCCGTCGTGGGCTTTGTCACGGCAGCAGCGCCCCTCAGCCAAGCGCCGGGCGCGAACGGGGAGGGTATCGGCTGGGAACTGGCCACCGGTCGCCTGATCCAGGGCATCGGCGCGATCGCAACCGGCCTGCCCGTGGTCGCGTTGGGCGATATCGTCGGGATGCGGGTCTCCTTCGGGAGTACCTCCAGGCTCCACCTGTACCTCAACGGCGCGCTGGTCCACCAGCGCGATCTGCTGCTGTCCGGCCCGCTCCACTTCGCCGCCGCACTGGCTGCGACGAAGGCCGGTGGGCTGTGCCTGGCCGTGAACGCTGGGCAGTGGGGCGCCCGCAGCGATGCCGCTGTTGCCGGTTGGAAGCTGGACCAGGCCCAAGCGCCGACCACGCGGCTGGCCGACGATGACTGGCTCTCCGCTCCAGGCGATAGCCCGGCCAATGCCCGGTACGAAGGGCTGGTCGCCGAAGGCGTCAACCTCGTCCAGGAGCTGAGCTTCTGGCCGTGGGGCGGCGATCCGGTGTCGCAGACGGCAGCGGCGGAGTGCGTGGTCGCTGACGCCGAGGGGCTGCTGGATGACCTGGCTTTGTCCGGCGCCTCCGGCGCTGCGGTGCGCATCCTGCAGGTGAACGACGGCGGCATGCTGGCCGACGCCGCTCCGGTATTTCGCTGCGTCATCGATCAGATCGAGGTGAACGATGACGGCAGCAAGACCTTGCACCTGCGCGATGCGCACGACTACCTGGGCCAGACCATCAACCGGGGCGTGTTCCTGCCCAACATCACCTCGCTGGCTTGGAAGCCGCAGCCGGTAGTGATCGGTGCGGTGGCCAGCGTGCCGGCAGCCGGCGCCAATTCGGACGCGACAGCGATGTTCCTGGCCGACAGCCCGGTGCACGTAAACGCTGTGATGGACCGCGGCGATCTGATGGAAGACGGCACCTTCAGCATGGCGCCGGACGGCCAGCAGCTGCTGCTGAAGTCTCCACCCGTCACTCCAGTGGTGGTCGACGGTTCGAGCATCGGCCCCGGCATGGCCCCGGCGCGCCTGGAGCAGGCCGTGGGCGACGTGATGGCTCGTCTCGGGGCAGGGGCGTGGTCGGCAGCGGACTGCGCAGCCGTGGACGCTGCAACCGGCTACGCCGGCATCGGCTACTACGCCGGAGCAGCCATCACGGGCAGGGATGCCCTGAACGCGATGCTGCCCAGCTACGGAGTCGGGTGCTACCAGGATCCCACCGGTGTGCTGCGCTTCGTGCAGGTGGTTGCGCCGGAGACCTACCAGGGGCAGCCGGCGTTTGAGATCTCGGAAGCCGACATGGCCAGCGACCTGATCGGCGTCCCGGACGACGCGCCCAACCTGACCCGGCGCATGGCCTACCGTCCGAACGCGCAGGCCCTCGGTGCCTCCGACCTGGTCACCGACGTGGTGGACGTGCCGCAGAGCCGCCGCGACGAGCTGACGGGCCTCTACCGAGGTCAGGTGTTCGCTGCGGGCGCACTGGACGCACACTACCGCCGCGCCGATGCTGCCGATCCGGTCATTTCGCTGTTCTGGCATGCCGCCGACGCGCAGGCCGAGATCAACCGCGTCGTGGCGATGTACGAGCGACAGCGGTTCTTCTACCAGGTCGCCATTCGCGGTGATCAGGACATGGCCCCGCTCCCTGGTCAGATCGGCCGGCTGACCTACAGCCGCTACGGCCTGGCCGATGGCAAGCCGGTGCTGGTGCGGCGCGTAGAGCGCAACCCTGCCACGGGGGACGTGGTACTTACCCTGTGGGGATGATGACGTGTTGATTGGATATGGCATGCCGGCGGTGGAGACGGCCACCCTCACCGGCGGAACGTGGCTGTCGGCCGACCAGGGCTCGGCGCTCTTCGATGGCAAGCCTGGGCGCTCGTCGCGCATCCGGCGCACCGGCTCGTTGGCGATCACGATCACCCTGGCCGAGGCTGTTGTGCCGGGGATCATCGCGGTTCTCGGCCTCAACATCCCGCCCGGCGTGCAGGTGAGCGCGGCCGGCGCCAGCACCGCCACGGTGCGGCTGCCCGACGGTAGTGTCTGCGCGTGGCTGTTTCCGCAGGCCGGCGCCCTCGTCTCGACAGTGTCCGTCGAGATCGCCACAACTGCCACGAACGTGGACGTGGGCGAGATCGCGATCTTCCGCGCAGTCGAGGTGGGCATCAGCGACGGCTGGGCGGTGGCCACGATCGACACCAGCGTGCACACCCGCACCAAGGGTGGGCAGGTCAACACGGTTCCTGGGCCTCTGTACCGCCGGCTGACCTGCACCTTGTCCGGCCGGGCGACAGCTGCCGTGCGCGGCGGTGGACTGGGCGGGACCGATTGGGAGACGGTGGCGGCAGCGATCGCGGGACGCCGGCGCTCCTGCGTTGTGCCGCAGTACCGGGACATGGCCAGCAAGGTGTTCGACCCACTGCTGGCGGCGCGGTCGGCGCTCTACGGCTACCCGACACAGCTGCCATCGGCGGAGAACATCAGCCGGCAGTACTTCACCGGATACATGGAATTTGAGGAAATCCCGGCCTGATTTTGTTGTGCAGGCTCCCCGCTGGCACAATCCCGAACTCAACGAGCAGGGAGCGGAAATGATTGAACATACGAGCAAAGTCGATGTTCCGGACGGGGGTCCCCGGCCAGAAAAGTTGCCGGCCAAGGCTGGATCTGCGCTGGAGGACGTGGGCCGATTGATGGTGTTGCTATCGCTGGTTGCGGGAGTGGTTGGCGTGTTCGCCTTTGGGCGTGTGCCGCGCATTGCCTCGTGGGGCGGGGTTTCCCACGACTGGAATCTGCTCAACGTGTTCGCGGTGGTGCTGAGCACCGGATGGGCTCTTGCCATGTCATGGGCCGTTTACCGATTGGGCACCGCCCTCTGCTGGCTTGAGCGTATCGGGAAGAAAGTCGAAGTTGAGTAGAGATCGGGCGCAACGCCCGAAAACCTGTAGCCCGAGGCCCGCCCAGTGCGGGCCTTTTTTATGGACGAAATCATGAGTCTGTACACCCTCACTGTCGATCTTCTGTTGAAGTCCGGATCGTTCGAACGGGACAGCGGCAAAGCGGCACGAGTCGTTCAGCGCGACATGTCGAGCATCCAGTCGGCCATGTCTGATGCCGCGCGCCGCGGTGCCGATGACGTGGCGGCAGGGTTCCGTCGCGTGACACTTGAGGCGGTTGGCATGGGCTCGGCCCTGGCCGCCGTCAAGGCGACAGTCGGCCGGGCTGACGAATGGACCGGGATGAGCAACCGCATCCGCTTGGTCACCGCCTCGCAGGCCGAGTTTGTTGCGGCCCAGCAGGATGTGGTCAGGATCGCCAAGGCGACCTATCAGCCATTGGACGCCACGGCGAGCCTCTATCAGAACCTGGCAATGGTCCAGGATCGGCTAGGCGTAACAGGCGCGCAGACAGCCCGGATCGTGGAGACGGTAAACAAGACGATTGCCATGTCCGGCAGTAGCGCGGCTGCGTCGGAGGGCGCGCTTACTCAGTTTGGCCAGGCCCTGGCGGCAGGTACGCTGCGCGCCGAAGAGTTCAACTCGATGGTCGACGGCGCATCCAAGTTGGTGCAGACCATCGAAGACGGCATGGGCATTGCCCGAGGCAGTCTCCGCAAGTTCGTGGTGGATGGCGGTGTCGCGGCCGATCAGATTGTCAACGCTCTGCTGAAAATGTCAGACGGAGTTGATGACTCGTTCGGAAAGATGCAAGTTCGTGTCTCGCAGTCGATTACCAACCTCAACACCAACCTGACCGAGATGATCGGCAGGGCAGATGAGGCAACTGGGGCATCCCAAGCGTTGTCTGCTGGCATCGGGGCGCTTGCCAACAACCTGGAGATGGTGGCGGTTGCCGGTGCTGCGGTGGCTTCTGGCCCACTACTCAAGGCTCTGTTGGCGCGGGTCGCTGCAGCAAATGCAGGGATGGCAGCAGATCGTGCGGCCGCCGCGCAGAACGTCGCCGCGGCTCAGCAGCTTGAGCTACGGACCCGTGCGGCCATGCTTGATGCTCAGGCAGAGGTTCGTCGCGCTGCTGCGATCGGCGGAAGCGTTTCTGTCAGTTCCAAAGCCGCTGCCGCGACGCTGGAGCATCGGCAGGCCGTCCTCCTGCTTGCCCAGGCACAGGGACAGGCCGCTGCGGCGAATGCTGGGTGGGTTGCCCGTGCAGGTGCATCGACGCTCGCAATGCTTGGAGGGCCGGCAGGTATCGTCACGATGCTGGCGACCGCAGCCGCCGGGTGGCTGATCTTCCGCGACAACACCGCGACCGCATCGGTTGCGCTGATCGATTTCAGTGGCGCAGCAGATACCGCCATCGAGAAGTTCAAGACCCTCAACGCCCAGATGCAGGCTGGTGAGATCCTTCGCCTGCAGAAGGAGATCGATGAGAACTACCGGACGATCACCAGCTCGATTACGGAGATGGTCGCTGCGGCGACGAACTTTGCCACCGCAAGCCAGGCTTCAGAGTTCATCCAAGAAACGCAGCGGCTGGATGCCGCCTTTAAGGCCGGCAAGATTGGCGCCGATGAGTTCTCCAACGGTCTGGAGGCGGCATGGCGAGCAATGATCGCTGGCTCGCCAGCTGCTGCCACCGTGGCCAAGAGCCTCACGGAAGAAACCGCTGCCGCGGCGACTGCTGGCAGGGAGGTGGATCGTAAGCGTGCGATCCTCGACGCCTTTACGGGCAGCAGTAGCCAAGCGAAGAGCGCAACTGATGCCCTGTCAGGTTCGTTCAACGTTCTGGGCGACTCGGCAGGCGCCGCGGGCAAGCGCATCGCGTCGGCAATGCAGTCGCTGCCGGGCCAGCTCGCCCGCGTCGGCAAGAGCGCGGCCGAGGTCGCAAAGCTGGACGTAAATGACTGGTTCAAGGAGGCCCAAGCCAGCGGCGTCGACTTCTCCAAGCGAGATGACCCCAAGGTCAAGCAGTACATCGAGCAGGGCGCACAGTACATCCGGCTCCAGACGGAGCTGGCCGCTGCGCAGAAGAACTTCACGGAGTCGCGCAAGGCGTCGGCAGCCGCCGAGCGCGCCGGCGCCAAGGATCGCAAGGCAGATGCAGAAGCGATCAAGCGCTACAACGAACAGGCTGCAATGGCCGCGGCTACGATGGCCGGGCCGCTAGCCGAGGCCACCGAGCGACAGAAGCAGCTCGAAGACAAGCTGAAGGAAGCGCTGAAGGAAGGGCGCATCGAGCGGGCCGCGTACAACACGCTGGTCCTGGAGTCGCAGAAGGCGTTGGAGCAGTCCAGCGCGGAGATCAAGAAGGCGCTGGCCAGTCCCGAGGCGCTGCTTGCGACGATGGATGCCGAGGTCGCCATGCTCGGCAAGGTCGGCCGTGCGCGCGAGCTGTCGCGGCGCGAGATGATGAACGAGCGGGACATGCGGCAGGAGCTGCAGAAGGCGGTGGAGGCCGCTGGCGGCAAGGAAGCGCTGGCGCTGTCCAAGGGGGCGGCGAGCTACGAGCAGTACGAGCAGTCCATGCTGGACGCGGCCCGAGCATCGGCCGATCTGTCGCTGCGCGTGGAGGAGGCCGCTGCCAACGTTGAAGCGTGGGCCGGCGTGGTCGTCAACGGCGTGGGCGATGCCGCCGACGCCATGGCCGACTTCGTTGCCGGCGGCATGCGCGACTTCGACAACCTGTGGGACGACCTGAAGGATGCCGCCAAGCGCGGGCTGCGTGACCTGGCCCGCGAGTTCCTGCAGCAGAAGATCGTGATCCCGATCCAGACGCAGATCCTCAACGGGATGAACGGCCAAGGCGGTGGCCTGAGCCTTCAGAGCATCATGGGGCTGTTCGGTGGCAACGGCGCTGCCGGCGGCGGTCAGAACCTGGGGACCATCGCCGGGCTGCTGTCCAAGGGCCAGGGGCTGTTCAGTGCGGGCGCAAGTGCGGCGAGCAGCGGCGCCAGCGCCGGCAGTCTGCTGGGGTTCGGGAACAACGTTGCCGCCCTCACCGGTGGCGGCGCTGCCGCAGCGGGTGGTTCTTCCGCTGCTGCCGGTGCCGGTGCGGCCGGATCCGCTGCTGCAGCGGTCCCGATCATCGGCTGGATCGTGGCCGGCATGATGAAGAACGCCGAGCTGTTCGATCAGGGCTGGAACATCGCCAACGGGGAGAGCTGGGCCGGCAAGATTGCCACCGCCGGCGCGGTGGGCCTCGCCGACAAGACGTTCCGCGGGCTGGGTTTCAACGACAAAGTCGCATCGATCCTGTCCGGGTCGAGCATCCACGCCAAGCTGTTCGGTCGCGGCGCGCCGAAGATCACCGGCCAGGGCCTGACCGGCTCGTATGGGTTCGGTGGCTTCGACGGCCAGACCTACGCCGATATCAAGCAGAAGGGCGGCTTCTTCCGGTCCGACAAGAAGTGGACGCAGTACGGCGCCGTTGATCCCGGGATCGATCGCACGTTCGACATGGCCGCGCGTCAGGTTCGCGGTGCGGCAACCGGCCTTGCCAAGCAGTTGGGCGTCGACCTGACGCAGCAGCTGGGTGGGGTGCGGGTGAGCCTGGGCAAGCTGCAGCTGTCGGCGGACTCCGCCGAGGCCAAGGCGCAGCTGGAGGCGTACCTCGGTGACATGACCGACCGGCTGTTCACCGAGGCAGTGAAGGCTGCCGGCTTCGGAGGCCAGCTGGACGGTTACTTCGAGGCGTCGGACGTGTTCAACGCGCTGAGTGCGTCGATTGCACTGGCGGTGGGCAATGCCGACGAGCTGGGCCGCGCCCTCAACGGGATGGAGGTCGACAAGGTCAACAAGGCGGTGGACTACTTCCAGGACCTGGCCAGCGTCGCCGGCACGGACCTGGCCACCCAGGTAGAGAAGGTGACCGGATTGCTTGGGAACTACGCCTCGCTGATGGCGGACGTTTCCACGCAGCTTATGACCGGCGACCTGTCCAGCTACCAGCAGCAGGCCCTGAGCATCGAGCGGACCTACTGGCAGCAGGTGAAGTCGGCCAACGACTACGCCAAGGCCCTGGGGTTGTCCGGTGCACGTGCCGAGGACCTGGCCAAGATCGAAGCGCTGCGCGCGATGAACATGGGCAAGCTGCAGGCGCAGATCGACAAGGACAAGAAGGCCATGCAGTACGGCCTGTCGATCAGCGACCTGTCGCCGCTGACGGACCAGCAGAAGCTCGGCGAGGCCATGAAGGAGCTGGAGCGGGCCGTGGCCGGTGGCGACACCAGCGCCGCCCAGGCGGCCGCACAGGCGGCGCTGGGCTTCGGTCGGAACCTCTATGCCAGCGGCCAGGACTACAACAGCCTCTACGGCCAAGTGACGGGCCTGATCGACGGCATGAAGGTCGGCGACCTGAACACCGAGGACGGCACCAGCATGGGACAGCTGGCGGACGCGATCGAGGCCCTGCCGGACAACTTCAGCCGTGCGGTGTTCGACCTGGTGGTGAACAACGAGTCGCAGTCTCACACCACGGCAGCCGTGCAGGAAAGCAATGCGCTGCTCACCGAGCAGAACCAGCTGCTGCGCGAGCTGCTGTCCACCACCACCCAGGGCGTCCGCGCCTCCAGCAGCAACGCGCTGCGTCAGGCACTCAACGCGAGGTAATCCGCAATGCAAGCAAGGAAACTCACGCTGGTGGAGATCGGCGTGGGCGCGCTGCCGTCGCCGTCTCCGGCGGCGCCGCGCTACTCGAACTGGTTCCCGGTCGTGCACCGGCCACCGGGCGTGCCACCGGTGGATGGGGTGACCCCCAACCCGGTGGCCGACGGCGTGCTGCTGGAATGGCCGGCTGTCGATCTGGCCGGCGTCGTGTACGTGGTCGAGCGTGGCCCCTCTCCGGAGGGGCCGTGGATCGAGATCTATCGGACCACCGACACGCGCTACTTCTACAGCGACAACACCGGCACCAAGTGGTGGTTCAAGATCACGCCGACCGTGCGCGGCCGGCCAGGCTCGGGCTCGGTGGTGGAGGCTACGCCACCGCCTACCACGGCCGAGCTGATCAAGCAGACGGAGCGGATCACGAAGGAGATCGCCGACCGAATGGAGGCAGATGCCGCAGAAGCGGCCGCGCGGGCCGATGGCCTGGCTGCCGCTGCGCGGGATCTTCTGGCTGAGGCGGACCTGCGGCAGCGTGGGGTGTCCGACGCAATGGAGGCGATCGCGCAGGAGGCGCAGGCCCGGGTCGACGGCCTGCTGAATGAGCGCCTCGAGCGCGAGGCTGCCATCACGCTGGAGACGCAAACCCGGCAGAGCGACGTGGAATCGCTGTCACGCGCGTTGTCCGAGGTGGCCGCCGGCAGTGGGACCCAGTTCGACAGCCTGCGCATCTGGTACTTCGACACCACCGTGGAGGAGTGGACCGGCAACGGTGCGCCACCGACGGTGGTCGATGGCTGGCTGCGGCCGGCCAATGGCACCGAGAACCCGTATGTTCAATCGCCGGCTGCGCTGGCCGTTGACGGCAGCGCTTACCGCTTCGTCAAGCTGAGGGTGAAGCGCGTTGGCGATGCCGCGTGGGACGGCTTTCTGCAGTGGATCACGCTGGCCGACCAGGCATGGGACGTGGACAAGCGGGCAGCGATCCCGGAGCCGCGGTGGGACGACAATGGCGTCGGCACGGTCGACGTGGCCGATATCGCCTGGTGGCCGGGTGAGGTCGACGCCATCCGGCTGCAGTTCGGCGCGACCCAGACCGTCTCCAGCTACTTCATGACCGACTGGGTGGCCATCGGGCGTCCGACGCCCGGTGCCGGTGTGGCGCTGGTCCAGGAGGAAGCCCGCGCCCGCGTAGCGGCGGACGTGGCCGAGGCCAGCAAGCGCGAGACGCTGGCCGTGCAGCTGCGGGGCGACTACGAGGGCAGCGACCTGTCCCAGGTTCCGAGCGGCCTGTTTGCTGCGGAGCGCGATGCGCGAGTCTCGGCTGATGAGGCCAACGCCAGCGCCATCGAGGTGATCCAGGCGCGGATGCCGACGGGCGACGGGACGGTGGCTACGGAGGCTAGCGTCACCGAGGAGCGCCAAGCGCGCGCAGACGGCGACAGCGCCAACGCTGAGGCGATCGATCGGGTGTCCGCGAGGATGCCCGCCGGCGACGGCAAGGTGGCCTCTGCGGAAGCGCTGGATGCCGTCTCGACCCGTGTGGAAGAAACGGAGGAGGGCATCCGGGCGGTCGGCGATAGAACGTCGTCGCTGGAAGCGCAGGTGACGTACAAGCACGCCGGCGACCGGGACTGGAACGCCGGAGACCGCGACGTGCGCGCGGGCGTGAAGACCTGGCAGTCCGTGATCGCCCAAGGCGACCGCGCCGTCGCTAAGCAGGTGGAGTCGGTCCGGGCCGAACTGGGCGAGTTTGAGGCCACGGCGACACGCTCCATCGAGGTCATCGCCACGGAGCAGAGCGCCCAGGCGGTGCAGATCCAGCACCTGGGCGTCGAACTGGACGGGAAAGCCTCAGCGGACTACGTCGAGGAGATCAGCGCCCGGGTCGGCGTGACCGAGCAGGGCATCGAGGCATTCACTGGTCAGCTGCAATCGGTGAAGGCTGAGCTAGATGGCAAGGCCAGCGCCCAGGTGGTCCAGGGCATGGAGGCCCGGGTGGTCCAGACCGAAGGTGCTTTGGCGCAGGTCATGGCCAAGGCATTCCTGCACCTGATCGCCGACTCCGGCAATGGGCCACTGATCGGTGGCATGGAGCTGGGCAACGACGGCAACGTGGTCAGCCTGCGGTTCCTGACCAACAGCATGGAGATCCTCGCGCCCAACGGTGCCAGCGAGGGCATGGAGTGGCGCAACGGCTACCTGCGCGTATGGAAGGGAGCGGCGCAGCGCATCATCGGCGCCAGCTTCGGCGCCGCCGGCGACAACCTGGTCGACTACTTCGGGCCGAACGTCGGCGCCGGCGCCGCGTCGAAGGCCAACGCGGTGATGTGGATGGACGCCAGCGGCAGTGCCTACTTTGGTGGTCAGCTGTCGGCGGGCATCCTGCGCAACGCAGTCCAGACGACGACCACGCAGACCGTCGGCGTGGAGCTGGTCAACGGCCCGTTCGCCACCAACGGCCGCGTGCGGAGCGTCACTGTCAGCTTCTCCCGCCGGCATATCCGGACCAAGACCACCTACGGCAGCGACGGCTCTGTCGCGGGCGCTGGCCAGAACACCGCACGCGTGGAGATCTATCGGCGGGTGGGGGAGGGCGCTGAATCGTTGTGGCAGGTCCTGAACGTCACAGGGTCGGTGAATATCCTTAATGAAATGGACGGCCCCGACAGCGCGATCTCCAACTGGGGCGGATCGTTCACCGTGAATGACACCAGCACCAGCGCGCAGACGATGACCTACCGGGCGGTGATCACGAGCTTCACTGAACAGGATGTGCGGCACGAGTCCGGCTCATTCCAGCAGCAGTCCATCACGCAGAGTCTTTCGATCATCTCGGTCGAGAACTGAAACAGCCCAATGCACGGGTCGGCATGTCCGGCCCGGCTTTGCCGTGGGCGATCAACAGCAGAGAACACACATGCCGCAGAAATACATCGATCAAACGACCATCCAGCCGGATGGCCGCCCAGGCGACGACGCATTCACCGCGTTTGCGACCTGCAACGACAACTTCGAGGACGCCGAACAGCGTCTTTCCGCGCTGGAAGGTGGGTCATCGAACATCGGCCAGGACGTGGCCGACCTGAAAACGGGCTTGCAGCAGGAGACGCAGCTGCGCACTGATGCCGATACGGCTCTTTTGCAAGCAATCGCAGCAGAAGTGGCCGCACGACAGAGCGCCGAAACTGCGCTCGGTGCGCGTATTCCCGGAAAGAATCGCTTGATCAACGGTAATTTCGATTTCTTCCAACGCGGGAACTTCGGCAACGTAACCAGTGCTGCGCCCTACACGGCAGACCGCTGGATCTGCTCAGCAGCAGGCGGCGCAACTTGCAATTGGGGGATCGGCGCGCCAGCGGTCGGAGAAATTCCTTGGGCTCGCCGGTTCCTTGGCTTCAACATCGTGTCGGGCACCACGTCCGCGTGGGTAGGACAGCGGATTGAGAATGTCAGCACTTTTGCAGGCGGTAAGGCGACAGCTTCATTCTGGATGCGTAGCGGAGTAGCGGGTAAAAAAGTAGGCGTACTGATCCAGCAGGTGTTCGGTTCCGGCGGATCAGCCCTTGTGCAGGTTGACGGGCCGGTAATCACGCTCGGTACTGCCTTCCAGAAACACACGGTAACGTTTGACGTGCCGAGTGTTGCGGGGAAGACCTACGGTGCCAATGACAACTTGCTGTTGTGTTTCTTCTATACCGACAATCGGCCGGAATTGTTTGGCGGTCAACTTATCAATCAGACCGGACTGTTTGAGCTTGCGCAAGTACAGTTCGAAAGTGGCGACATGGCCACGGAGTTCGATTTCCGCCCTTGGGGGTATGAACTGTCGTTGTGTCAGCGGTACTACGAAAAATCTTTGGACGTTGAGACTGCCCCGGCAGGAAACGTACCATCGGGTTACACGGTAGGTACTGCCATCGCAGCAGGTACTTGTCGCTCCACTGCGCAAACTTTTAAAGCAGCTAAGCGGTCAAACCCTGCGATCACTCTTTATACCAACAGTGCAGTAGCGGCAGGCACCGGATTTTGGGGTCTATTCAATGGTTCGTCCTGGTCTCGGGGCGCAGCTAGCGCGCTGGAAGTAAATACCGCGCAGTTTCACGTCAACCTCAACTTCGGCTCGGGGCTTACCACCTTCTATTCTTATTTGCTTGGTGGGCACTGGACAGCGGACGCGGAAATTTAATCATGTACCAACTTACTGAAGACCCGGATGTGATTCGCTGCGTCGAAACCGGCGCGTTCATTCCGCGCGGCCACTACCTGTGGCCGACCGAATGGCTGGAGCAGAACACGCCGCTGCCGGCGCCATCTCCTGGCTTGGGCTTCGAGCTGCACACGCCCGCGCACTACCGCTACATTCGCGACCAGGCGTTCGCTTGGATGCGCGCCGAAGCGGTAGAGCGTGGCTACGACAGCATCGAGTCGTGCGCCAGCTACTACAACAGCGGCGTGGCCCGATACCGCGCGGAGGCGCGGGCGATGGTGGGCTGGCGCGATGCTGTGAACCAGGCGCTGGAGCAGCTCGTGCTGGCGCCGCCGGAAGGCATCGAGACCTGGGAGCAGGTGCGCGCGCTGTTGCCGCAGCCCGAGACGTTCGCCTGGCCGGAGAAGGCGGAGCTGCCGCTGGAGACGGCGAGCCCGTTCGTTGTTCTCTGAGAGACCTGCTGCAGGGGGCCCTTTCCGTTGTCACTCGGCGAGTTCACCACTCTTCCAACTCGCCGCGTTTCAGAACGCCACGATCTTCATCGTGGACCTGACGGAGGTGCCGCTGGGGTTTGGGTGAGGGGAGCCCTCACGCGGCCGCAATGGGCGCACCCAGATGACGTCATGATTTGGTGACAAAAAAAAGCCCCCTGATCGCGGGGGCAAAATTTTTAGAAACCCAAAAGCGTGGAAGGGAGCTTCAGCGCTTCAGCTTGGACACCGATAAGGCCATGGTCGCAGTAGCAACACCAAACAGCAGGGCCAAGATGGAGATTGGGTAGAGGTCAGCCCAATCGTTGAGCCTCCGCTCAATGGCGATCGCAACTAGTGCGGAAACGAACCCTACGCTGAATCCCATCAGAAACGCCTTTCCAGGCGAAGCGCCGAGCATGCCGGTTGCGAACGCGATAGCGACACAGAAGATCGCAAATTCCATACATGATCGCCGTAAAGTGAGAGAAGGCTTGAGAAGCATGCTCGAACGGATGACCTAGGATCACTAGCCTATGGAACTCGCTGTGCACGCCAATCTTGAGGTGACAACGCGAACCAAAAGTGGTCAAGTCGTCTTCGCCATCGTTCCTTTCATTCCGTTAAGCGTTGACGTTACTGCAAGCGGAAGGTGTTGTTCCCGCTTGCCTGAACTTGTCCGTGCTTCGAATGCTACTTCGGACGAACAGGGATAATTGGCTTGATCGTTACGACTCCGCTGCCGCCACCGCCGCAGTTTCCGTAGCAACCGCTACCAGGATTAGCTCCACCAGTGCCGCCACCACCGCGACTGCCGCCGCCGCCGCCGGCGCCGCCAGGTAATTTCCCCCGCGCGCGCGCATTGGTTCCTTCCCACGATCTGGACGTCGTCATCTTCCAGTCAACACAGATTGAGCTGCAGATAATTATGACGTCACCAGGGGAATCAGCGGGGCCCTTGGAATCGTCAAAGAAGTCGGTCTTTAGGAAGTGATTCTGATAATTTATCTCCCTGAGGTCGTTCTCCGTCGCAACGGGATAATCCTTGTTGCAGGATACGCAAGTATATGGACCAATTCTGCGGGGCTCTCTGGCTTCCGCTCTATTGAATGCCCAGTACATGAGGGGGATTGTTGCTGCAATTATTAACAGGGACGCTACCTTTGCCCTTCCTGATTTAATCATTTGGAATTTCCATTAGTTTGTGCAGCAGCTTTTGAATATTTCCTTGCTTAATTGCTCGGCGCGGTTCTGTTGCTCTCGTGTCAGTGATCTTCTTAGATCTAGTTGCCTCTGGTTGTTGGGGTTTCCCAATTTGGCGTTGTCATAGGCAATTTGATATGCCAGGCTCTTGATCGGGTCGGCAGATGCCACGATCCCGTTTTCATAGATGTTTGATAGTTGAAAGAGTGCGTTGGTGCTGCCTTGCTTTGATGCTTCTTCAAGGTACTGGATGGATTTCTCTTTCCATTCTGAAACCTTTTCTGGCTTCATTGAATAATCGTCTACATTCCCTAGGATGTGATCTGGATTGATCGAGTACATTATCTTGGCCTCGATTGATCCTTGCTCTGCGGCAAGATCTAGCCAGTTTTTTGAGGTGAATGACGGGTCGCCAAGCAGGCTCTCACATTCAGTTAGCTTTGTTTTGAAGTAATCAATCTCTTGGCGAGAAAATTCTCGCATCTCCGGCTCATTGCTGGCGATGGGAGGGGCGCCCTCCATTGCATTCTGGCAGTCTGAAACCGTTAGAAAAATTTCATACGTAGAGGTCGCGTCGCCGCGCCTTGATGCCGCGAGGAGCCCATTGGCGAACGCAAGGGCATCGCCTGGGGGGCGAAATATTGGCGGTCGTTGTAAGGTGAAAGCTCTTCCGTTTGCTGCAGTGACGTATCGCGAATCAATCTTTCTTTGGGCGGCGAGTTGTACATACGGTGTCGGTTTCACGCCCGCGTCGCTGTCTATATTTGCATTGGCGATTTCGGTGGCTGCATTTTTCGCGCTACTTGAGTCATTGCCAAGCATGATGGCAATGGCTGCGGTTGTTGCTATTAGCAAGGCCAAGGCGGTGATGGACACATTCTTCCGATTCATGATCGATTTCTTAGGTTGTGAGACGTGCCTATTGATATCTAAAACGTCGTCAGGGCCCAACTTCCCTACGTGATACGGGTGAATTATTCATGAGGCATTCATAATGCAGGGCCTGGTCTGGGCTGCACCTTCTAGGTCTTTTCAGTTTGGTCGCGTTCCATCGGATCTTCGACGACAAGCGGCCCCCGTTCTACGAGCGCCGGCTGGCGGCGCAGGGAACCCCCGATCCTGCGGCACGCCGTTGCCCGATGGCACAGGCGAGGCGGGACGAGCATGCTGGCCCTGCCGGACCCCGGGGCCTATGGCAGCTCAACCCGGGGGCGCGTGAGCAGTGCCGTGCCGGCACAGAGTCGAGCCAGGCTCTATCCTGCGATTCGGGCAAATTGACGATTTCGTCAAATCGCCGGTGCAGCACTTAACAACTCGTTCCCCGAACGATTCAGGCAGGTCGCCAACGCGATCGCGGTCTTTGCGACGGCCGGCCGTATGCTGCCGGCCATGACGCTCCCCCCCCCCTGACTTTCGCTGGACGACCCGGTCTGCCAGCCTCCCGGATGACCCGTTGACGGTGATCGCCTGCCACAGCGTGTGGGTGGTGGCCATGATCCGTCGGGTGAACGACGGCATCTGGATTGCCTCGCTGGACCGGCACCGGCATGGCCCGGGCGGTCCGTTCCGCGTGTGCAGCAGCTACGAGCAGGGCCGCGCGGGGGCCGAGCTGTGGGTGACCAGGCACGAGGCCAGGCTGCGGGAGGACGTGGCCACCATCTTGGCCTGGCAGGAGAAGGTCCGCGGCAACCGGCTGGCCAAGGCCGACCTGAAACCGCCGTTCGGCTGGATGGGGTGAGGTTCGGCTATGTGATGGCTTTGAAGACCCAACCGCCATATCCCCAAAGCACAGTGCCTGCGATGACCATCACGCAGCCCCAAATCTCGTCGGCCTCAACCGACCTGACCTTGGTAGCCATTGCTTCCTCGGCGGTCTCGCTTGCGAAAGTGGAAGCCCTCGTTATCGCGTAGAACTTCGCGCGGGTCGGAAGAGGAGACCCGTCTGCCGCTTGGCGATGGAAGATCGCGCTCTGTTTGATGTTCAGAAGAAAACGCCGAGGGTGAAGATCGCGCCCGAAGCAGCAAATAGACCTGAGTCCGGGCAGCGCAGTTCAAGACACCCCGGAAAATGCAGTGCAGGCAGCGACAGACCGCCAGCGGTTGAACGCGATCGCTCTGAACGACTTTCCTACCACTCGCTTGAAGTCAATCAATATCGGGCTCCGAGGCAGAAGTTGGCGCCGGCCGGTGTATCAATGACTGAGGCAGCGGCTGGTGAAGGGGATCTCGATGTAGCGAACTTGGTGCGAGCTGCGTGTAGCGCTTCAGCGATTTCCAATCCTTGTGGCCGGTCACGATTGCGACCTCTGGAATGGTGTACCCCTGCTCAAACAGCCTGGACGTTCCCTCGTGACGCAGATCGTGGAAGTGAAGATTCTCGATCTGTAGCCGGTTGCAGGCGCGGCGAAACGATGCACCGATGCTGTCTGCCTTATAGGGGAAGATCAGCGGGCCAATACGGGGCTGACTCTCAATGATCGCCGCCGTCCGCCCCAGCAGTGGGACCCATTGATGGTTGCCCTTCTTGTCCTTGGGATCCTTTCTGTCCCGGATCAGGATCATCGGCTTCTCGCCGCCTTGGTAGTCGTCCCAGCGCAGTGCGACAATCTCACCCATGCGCATGGCCGAATCGATGGCGAACGGGATCAGATCGCGCATCGGGATGGCGCCGAAGTTGAACTTGTAAAAGGCGGCAAGCTCGTCCAGCTCCTGGGCTGTCGGGCGCCGGTCGCGCTCCTCTGGTTTGGCGATTGCTCCGGCGCGGCGCAGTACTGGCCGGACGGCAGTGACCACGTCGGGGATGGTCATGTTCCATAGCGACCGAGCAGCGGCCAGGGCCTCAGCCAGGAACCCGAGTTCCATTGCCATGGTCGCCGGTCCCGGGGCCTTGCCGCCATTCAGTGCAGCGGACGGGTCCGTCCTGGCCCGGATATGGTTCAAAATGTCCTGCCCGGTGAGGGTGGACACCTCTCGGTCGCCCAGGCTTTCAATCCATCTGCGAAGGTTCCCGCGCTTGGTGGCGGAGATGGGTTTGAACCGGTCCATCTCCTTGATGTACCGATCAATGAGGGTTTCCAGCGTCATGCTCTCCTGCGGGGGAGGCAGGCCAGCTCGAAGGGCGTCTTCTGTAATGCGAGCCCAATCCTCAGCGGCCTTGCGACCGTTGAAGGTCTTCGAGGCGGTAGGATGGGGCTTGATGCGGACCATTGCCCGCCACTTCTTTCCGCGCTTTTCGACTACTGCCATGTCTTGGTGCACTCCCCGCTGCTTGGTGCAGCAGGGGTACATTACACCGGGATCGACAGGGAAAAACAGGGACTTACAGGGAGTCCCAGCGCACCAAGGATGCGCCGAAACATGCATAACACTTTGAATTTAAAAGATATTCGCCTTTCCGTGGCCCCCATGATGGACTGGACCGACCGCCATTGCCGCGTGTTCCACCGCGTGCTGGCGCCGGGTGCGCGCCTGTACACGGAAATGGTGCACACCAACGCGGTCATCCACGGCGACCGCGAGCGCCTGCTCGGCTTCGACCGCAGCGAGCAGCCGCTGGCGCTGCAGTTGGGGGGCAGCGACCCGGCGCTGCTGGCGCAGGCCGCGCGCATCGCCGCGGAGTGGGGCTACGACGAGGTCAACCTCAACTGCGGCTGTCCGTCCGACCGCGTGCAGGCCGGGCGTTTTGGCGCCTGCCTGATGCGCGAGCCGGCGCTGGTAGCCGACTGCGTGGCGGCGATGGTCGACGCGATCGGGATCCCGGTGACGGTGAAGTGCCGCCTGGGCGTGGACGAGGACAACGACTATGACGTGTTCGCCGCCTTCGTCGACCGCCAGGTCGCCGCCGGTGCCGCAATGGTGGTGGTGCATGCGCGCAACGCGTGGCTGAAGGGCCTGTCGCCGAAGGAGAACCGCGAGGTTCCGCCACTGAAGTACGACTGGGCCTACCGCCTGAAGCAGGAGCGCCCGGCGCTGCCGGTGGTGCTCAATGGCGGCCTGGCCAGCATCGAGGCGGTGCAGGCGCAGGCCGCGCACGTCGATGGCGTGATGCTGGGCCGCGCGGCCTACCACGACCCCTACCTGCTGCATCAGCTGGAGGCGCTGCAGACCGGCGCGCCGTTGCAGGCGCGCGGTGACCTGCTGCGCACGCTGCGTCCCTACGTGGAAGCGCGCCTGGGCGAAGGTCTGGCACTGAAGCACATCACCCGCCACCTGCTCGGCCTGTTCCACGGCCAGCCCGGTGGCCGCGCGTTCCGCCAGGTGCTGAGCGAGGGCGCGCACCGCCCGGGCGCCGACTGGAGCCTGGTCGAGCAGGCGCTGTCGGTCACCGAGCGCGAAGCCGATCGTGCCGCAGCGTGACCGCAGTCACATTCCTGACTTGACAAGGGACGGCGATTCGTCCCGAATGTTCACCTAGCTGAACATCGCAGGGCTGCGGCCGGAAAAGTTCAGACCGGATTCACTGCCCCAAACCAAGAATTTGCAAAGGAATTGTAAAGGCCGGGTCCCGCACCCGGCTCCCGGATTTACGACTTTTGAACGAATCGCCGTGCTCGGCTAGGATCGCATCGATGTCTTCCGCTCCCTTCCATTGCCGCATTGCCCTGGCCACCTGCGTGGTGCTGTCGGCTGCGCCGCTGTCGTCGGCGCTGGCGCAACAGCCGCCGCGCGGCGAGCAGGCACGGGCGGAAATGATGGATCGGGGAGAGCGCGGCAACCGTGGCGACGAGCGTTCGCTGTCCGATGCCGTGCGCCGCGTGCAGCGCAGCACCGGCGGCCACATCCTCGGCGCCGAGCGCGTGCCGTTCGATGGTCGTGATATCAACCGGGTGAAGTACATGGACGACCGGGGCCGGGTCCGCTACATGGACGACCCCGCCCCGTCGCGTTCACAGCCGCGCACGCCGCGGTCGGATATGTCATCACTACGCGGCGATAACCCCTGAACAGGGATAGTCGTCGGTATCAACCCGTACCCCACAGGCCTCCGGGCCACACCCAGGACACTAGGGAGAGTTCATGCGTATCCTTCTGGTCGAAGACGAAGCCCCGCTGCGTGAGACCCTGGCAGCCCGGCTCAAGCGCGAAGGCTTTGCCGTCGATGCTGCGCAGGACGGCGAGGAAGGCCTCTACATGGGGCGCGAAGTTCCGTTCGATGTCGGCATCATCGACCTCGGCCTGCCCAAGATGTCGGGCATGGAGCTGATCAAGGCCCTGCGTGACGAAGGCAAGAAGTTCCCGGTACTGATCCTGACCGCGCGTTCGAGCTGGCAGGACAAGGTCGAGGGCCTGAAGCAGGGCGCCGACGATTACCTGGTCAAGCCGTTCCACGTGGAAGAGTTGCTGGCCCGCGTCAACGCGCTGCTGCGCCGCGCCGCCGGCTGGAGCAAGCCGACCCTGGAATGCGGCCCGGTCGCCCTGGACCTTGCTGCCCAGACGGTCAGCGTGGCCGGCAGCAATGTCGACCTGACCAGCTACGAGTACAAGGTGCTGGAGTACCTGATGATGCATGCCGGTGAACTGGTCTCCAAGGCCGACCTCACCGAACACATCTACCAGCAGGACTTCGACCGCGACTCCAACGTGCTGGAGGTCTTCATCGGCCGCCTGCGCAAGAAGCTGGACCCGGATGGAGAACTGAAGCCGATCGAGACCGTGCGCGGTCGCGGCTACCGTTTCGCGATCCCGCGCAACGAGGGCTGAGCCGGCTCACCCTGGCGATAACACGATGTCCGGCCGTCTGTGGTTCTTCCGACGCTGGCGGCCGCGCTCACTGCAGGCGCGCCAGATGCTCGCCGCGTCCGTGGGCCTGGTCGCGTTCCTGGCGCTGGCCGGTTACGCGCTCGACGCCGCCTTCGCCGATACGGCGAAGGCGAACCTGCGTGAGCGCCTGAAGAACTACGCCACCTCCTATGCGGCCGGCATCGACTTCACCCGCGACCGCTCGCTGTACATCCGCGAGCAGCCGCCGGATTCGCGCTTCGACGTACCGGGCAGTGGCCTGTACCTGCAGGTGGTGATGCCGCACGGCAAGGGCAATTCGATGTCCGCCGAAGGCCCGATGCTGCCCACCGTCGGTGGCGGCCTGCTGGCGCCGCGCCAGGAAGTGTTCGAAGGTCCGCTGCCGATGATCCAGATCGATGGCAGCCAGGGCTCGGTGTACCGCTATGGCCTGGGCCTGGTGTGGGGCGCCGACGCCGACCCCGCCACCGAATTCCCGTACACCATCTACGTGATGGAAGACTCGCGCGCGCTGGGTGCGCAGCTGCGCGTGTTCCGTGGCCGCGTCTGGTTCTACCTGGGCGGCATCGGCCTGATCCTGCTGCTGCTGCAGACCGTCATCCTGCAGTGGAGCCTGCGCCCGTTGCGCCGGGTGATCACCGAGCTGACCAAGGTGCAGCGCGGCGAGACCGAGCGCATGAGCGAGCGCCACCCGCGCGAGCTGGAACCGCTGACCGACAGCATCAACGCCTTCATCGAAAGCGAGCGCGAGAACCTCGAGCGCCAGCGCAATACCCTTGCCGATCTGGCGCACAGCCTGAAAACGCCAATCGCGGTACTGCGCACGCAGATGGACAGCGGCGCCGGCGACGGTGCGCTGCGCGAAGAACTGGACGTGCAGCTGCAGCGCATGAACAACCTGGTTTCGTACCAGCTGGCACGCGCGGCCTCGTCGGGCCACAAGCTGTTCTCCGCGCCGCTGCCGATCGAGTCCAACGCCGAGGAAATCGTGCGTGGCCTGGAAAAGGTCTACGCCGCCAAGGGCGTGCTGTGCGAATTCGATATCGACCCGGCCGCGCGCTTCCACGGCGAGCCGGGTGACCTGCAGGAACTGCTCGGCAACCTGCTGGAGAACGCCTTCAAGTGGGCCAACCGCCGCGTGCTGCTGACCGCGCAGCCGCTGCCGGCGCCGAACGCGCGCCGTGCCGGCCTGCTGCTGGCGGTGGACGACGATGGCCCGGGCATCGCCCCGGATGACATCGGCAAGGTGCTGCAGCGTGGCGTGCGTGGCGACGAGCGCGTGCAGGGCCACGGCATCGGCCTGTCGATCGTGCAGGACCTGATCAAGGACTACCGCGGCGAACTGAGCGTGGGCCGTTCGGCCGAACTGGGTGGCGCCCGCTTCGAAGTGCGCTTGCCGCCGGGGCCGTAAACCTCGTTGATCGGTAGTGCCGGCCGCTGGCCGGCAACCAAGCAATGCCATCGAAGATCATGAGGTTGCCGGCCAGCGGCCGGCACTACGGCATTTCGATCTTCGGCGGCTCGCCATAGAACCGCCGCAGCTGCGCGGCCACCTCCGGCAACGCCTGCTGCAGCAGATCCGGTGCCGAGAAGTGGTACTCGCTGCTCACCGCGAAGAACTCCTCCGGCGCCTCGGCCGCATACGGATCGATCAGGGTCTCTTCGCCGGCGTCCACCTGCGCGCAGAAGGCGTCGTAGGCGCGCTGGAACGTGGCTGCCCACTCAAGCTGCCATTGCCGCGGCAGCGGCGGTGTGCCGTCCATTGCACCATCCAGCGCATCGAGCTTGTGCACCATCTCATGCACCGCCACGCAGTAGCCGTCGTGCGGTGCGGCCAGGTCGGCCTGCACATCGGCCCAGGACAGGATCAACGGACCGCTGTCCCACGACTCGCCGATCAGCTCGTCATCCCACTCGTGCAGCACGCCGGCCGCATCCATGTGGCTGCGGTGCACGCGGAACGCATCCGGGTAGACGATCAGTTGCGACCAGCCCTCCAGCCCCACCGCGCCGAACTCCAGCAGCGGCAGGCAGCACAGCGCGGCCAGCAGCACGCCGTCGCCGGCCTGCAACTGCAGCTCACCGATCGGAGTAATGGTCTTCTCATGCAGGAAGCGCGTGGCCAGCACGCGCAGTCGCGCGCGGCGTTCATCGTCCAGGCCGTGCAGCCAGGCCGCACGGCGGCAGGCGTCTTCCCAAAGCGCATCGTCGATCGGCCGCGGCGAGGGCCGCAGCCACTGCAGCAACGACTTGATCAGCGGAACATTCCCGGCAGGTAGCTGTGCCACTTCGGCGCACGGATGCGCTGCAGCACGTCGTCGTCGCTGCCGCCGCCCCCGGTGCTGGTGGCACTGCCGGCCGCAGGGCGTACCGGTGCCGGCTTGGTGGTCGCAGCCGAGGCGGTCGCGGTCGGCGCGCGCTGCGAGGCGGCATCACCGTTGGAGGACACGCAGGCGCCCCGGCTGTCGTCCAGCGCTGCCGTTGCAGACGCCGCGAAGGGCATCATCAGCAGGATCAGGCAATGGGCATAACGGCGCATTGACGACATCCACGTTAAGGGAGGGTGAGTTCCCGATTCTAGCCCGAACCCGGCGCCCCGTTGGAAGCCCCGGCGGAACCCAGCGTGGCAGGCGTCGCTGGCGGCTTTCCCGCATAATTCCTTCCTGACTTCGTGGAAGCTGCCGTGGACGATCGCCAATTGCTGGCCAAACTCGCTGCCGGTCGCCTGTCCGGCGACGCCCTGGCCCGAGAGCTGGGCCAGACCCGGGCGGCTGTTTGGAAGCGTATTCAAGGGCTTAGGGCCGCAGGTGTGGACATCAAGGGCCGTGCTGGCGAGGGCTATGGCCTGACCCGCCCGGTCGACCTGCTGGACCCGGTGGCGATCCGCGCCGGCCTGCCCGCCGATGCCCAGGCCCTGCTGCACGACCTGCAGGTGGCCTGGACGGTGGACTCCACCAACGCTGAATTGCTGCGGTGCAGCGCGCCCCAGCGCGGGGTCAGCGTGCTGCTGGCCGAACGCCAGACCGGTGGCCGCGGCCGTCGTGGCCGCACCTGGGCCTCGCCGTTGGCCGCGCATATCTACCTGTCGGTGATGCGCCTGTACTCCGGCGGCCTGGGCCGCCTGGCCGGGTTGAGCCTGGTGGCCGGCATCGCCGTGGCCGAAGCGCTGCACGACCTGGGCTACACCCAGGCGCAGTTGAAGTGGCCGAACGACCTGATCGTCGATGGCAAGCGCAAGCTGGTCGGCCTGCTTGCCGAGGGCGGTGGCGAATACGCCGGCCCGGCGCGCGCGGTGATCGGCATCGGCATCAACACCCACATGCCGCCGTCGTTCGGCGAGCAGATCACCCAGCCGTGGGTGGACCTGGACACGTTGGCCGGCAAGCCGGTGGACCGCAATGGGGTGGTTGCTGCCGTGCTGGCGCGTCTGCTGCCGGCGCTGGAAGAATTCGATCGCGAAGGCCTCGCTCCGTTCCTGCCGCGCTACGCTGCGTTCGACATGCTGGCCGGCCGCGAAGTGCGCGTGGAACTGGACGGGCAGTGGCAGCACGGTACTGCGCTTGGCCTGGCCGATGACGGCGCATTGCGCGTACGCATCGATGGCCAGGAACGCCTGCTGCACGCCGGCGAAGTCAGCGTGAGGGCGGCATGAGCGATTGGTTGTTCGACCTTGGCAACTCGCGCTTCAAGTTCGCGCCGTTGCAGGGTGACCGTGCCGGTGACGTACAGGCCTGGGCGCATGGCGCCGAAGGCATGGCCGGGCAGCCGCCGCACAGCCTGCCCAGCGGCCGCACCGCGTTCGTGGCCAGCGTGGCCGCACCGTCGCTGACCAGCGCGATGCTGGACCAGCTGCAGCGCCGCTTCGAGCATGTGCATGTGGTGCGCACCAGCGCCGAATGCGCCGGCGTGCGCATTGCCTATGCCAAGCCGGAAAAGTTCGGCGTCGACCGCTTCCTGGCCCTGCTGGCTGCCGCAAAGGCACAACGCCCGGTGCTGGTGGTCGGCGTGGGCACCGCGCTGACGATTGACCTGCTCGACGCCGACGGCCAGCACCACGGTGGCCGCATCTCCGCATCGCCCACCACCATGCGCGAAGCACTGCACGCCCGTGCCGTGCAGCTGCCCGCGACCGGTGGCGGCTACAGCGAGTTCGCCAACGACACCGCCGACGCGCTGGCTTCCGGCTGCGATGGCGCTGCGGTGGCGCTGATTGAACGCAGCGCACAGCACGCGCACACGCTGCTGGGCGTGGCACCGTCGCTGCTGGTGCACGGTGGCGGCGCAGCGGCGCTGATGCCGTTGTTGCCCGCTGCCGATTACCACCCCTCGCTGGTGCTGGATGGCCTCGCCCGCTGGGCGGTGCACCAGCCCGCGCGCTAGTATCCGCGCATGCTCACCCGTGCCCTGATCGTCGTACTGGCCATTCTCAATCTCGGCGTCGCCTGCTGGTGGCTGCTGCGCGAGGCGCCGCAGAAGCCTGCGCCTGCGCCGCAACCGGCTGGCGTCGCCGAGCTGCGCTGGGTGCCCGGTGGCGTGGATGCCAATGCCGCAGCCGAGGCCACCGCCGCCGCCCCGACTGCACCGCTGATGGAGCGCGAACCGGCGGCGAAGACCGCGGTGGCTGCGACACCCGCGCCCGTTGCGCCGCCAAAGCCGGAGATCGCCAAGCCGCAGGTGGCTGAGGCTGCGCTGGTTGCTGCCGCTGCCAAGCCGGTAACACCGCCTGCACCCGTTCCGGCAGC
>NZ_JAOCGL010000089.1:0-17375 GCF_029842485.1 Stenotrophomonas sp. GD03777 | reverse complement strand
GAACGGCGGCGCATCGACGGGCGATTCCTTGGAAGAGGGCGCACAGACTAACCCTGAAATGCGAAACGCCGCCTGCGCAGCGGGGTTTTGACCTTGGTGGGCAAAGCCTGGGTCGTGCCGGCCGCTGGCCGGCAACCTCATGACCTTCGTGCGATGTGTGGTTGCCGGCCAGCGGCCGGCACTACCGCTTACTTCAGATTGGCCAGCATCCAGTCCACGGTGGCGTGGATCTGTTCTTCCGTCAGGGCCGGGTTGCCGCCCTTGGGCGGCATGATGCCGCCGTCGGGGCCGGTATAACCCTCGATGGCGTGCTTGTAGAGGGTGTCCTTGCCCTGTGCGATGCGCTTGTCCCAGTGCGAATGGTCCAGCGTCGGTGCCATGCCCACGCCGGTGGTGTGGCAGGCGGTGCACAGGTTGTCGAAGATCACCTTGCCATCCTTGGTGCCGCCGTAGGCCACCTGCGACGCGGCCTTGGCCAGCGCGGCGGCCTTGGCGGCAGCCTGCGCGGCGGCGCCGGTGCTGCCGGCATAGACCGCGCCGGTGGGCGAGATGCGCTGTTCGGTGCGTTTGGCCGCGGTCGGCGACACCTCGGGCGGAATCCGGGTGTGGATGTAGGCGGCAAGGAGGATGAGGCCGAGGGTGATGGTCGCCAGCAGCGCGATCACCATGGAGAAGCGTTTCAGGAACTCCAGATCGTAATTCCGCACTCTTCGTTACCCCTGGCTGATAGTCGTTGGACCACGGCTGAGCGACTGCGTGATGGGCCGAGTATAGAACGCACTTTGCGTGCGACAACAGGCGTCACTGCTGATGCGGCGCAGCATGCCGGGGCTGGGGTCAGATCCCTTTTGCGCCGCAAAAGGGATCTGACCCGAGCAACAGAAGCCGGCCAGCGGCCGGCGCTACCGGATTGCCGGGGCGCCGATCGCACGCAGGCAGAAGCTGCAGATCGCATCCACCAGCGCGTCTTCGTCGCGGTGCGCTTCGCGGCTGGGCGCGGTCGGGCCGACCATCGCTTCGGTGAAGGCACCGACCAGGCACGCGGCGGCCACATGCGCGTCCTGCACCGGCAGCTCGCCGGCCGCTACGCCCTCCTCCACCAGCCGCAGGAACACGTCGCCGAAGGCGCGACGGCCGCGCATGCGCTCGGCTTCCACGTCCGGGTCGACCGGTTCAACGATGAAGGCGTGCGCCAGCCCCGGCCCGGCCAGGGCACGGCGGACGAAGGCGGTGATCGCCAGCCGCAGCCGCTCGCTGGCCGCCTCCGGGCCACTGGCGATGCGCTCCATGATTGCGACCTCGTGGGCGACGGCGGCATTGAGGACTTCCACGAACAGCTCTGCCTTGGACGGGAAGTGGCGATAGATCAGGCCGGTGGACACCCCGGCCTGGGTCGCCACGGCCGTCACCGGGGCATTGCGCCAGCCGCCCGTGGCGACCAGCTCGCGGGTGGCCAGCAGGATCCGTTCACGGGCGCCCGCCAGGCGTTCTTCCATCAATGCAGAGCGTTTATAAGCCATGTTCTGATTCTAGTTTCAATTTTTGAATTCGTATTCACTTCTTACCCGAACCCCGCTACGCTGGGGCCATCGCCCGTGTGGGTGGCGGTCCTGCAGACCGCCCCCCACTCCCCCGCCGGGTGCGTCCATTCCTGCCATCCCGCCGTGGAGCCACCACAATGCACGTGCCATCCCTGAACTTCGATCTTGGCGAAGACATCGACCTGCTGCGCCAGAGCGTGGCCCATTTTGCCGCCGCCGAGGTCGCTCCGCTGGCCGCCGAGGCCGATGCCAGCAACCAGTTCCCGCTGGCGCTGTGGCCGAAGCTGGGCGAACAGGGGCTGCTGGGCCTCACCGTGGAAGAAGCATACGGCGGCACCGGCATGGGTTACCTGGCCCACGTGGTGGCGATGGAAGAGATCTCGCGCGCGTCCGGCGGCATCGGCCTGTCCTATGGCGCGCATTCCAATCTGTGCGTGAACCAGCTGCGCAAGAACGGCAACGAGGAACAGAAGCAGCGCTTCCTGCCCGACCTGTGCAGCGGCGCCAAGGTGGGCGCGCTGGCGATGAGCGAACCGGGCGCGGGTTCGGACGTGGTGTCGATGAAGCTGCGTGCGGACAAGCGCGGCGACCGCTACGTGCTCAACGGCAACAAGATGTGGATCACCAACGGCCCGGACGCCGACGTGCTGGTGGTCTACGCCAAGACCGACATGGACGCCGGTGCCAAGGGCATCACCGCGTTCCTGGTCGAGAAGGGCATGAAGGGCTTCTCCACCGCGCAGAAGCTGGACAAGCTGGGCATGCGTTCTTCGCCCACCTGCGAGCTGGTGTTCCAGGATTGCGAGATTCCTGAAGAGAACGTGCTGGGCCAGGTTGGCGGTGGCGTGCGCGTGCTGATGTCCGGCCTGGACTACGAGCGCGTGGTGCTGTCCGGTGGCCCGCTGGGCCTGATGGCTGCGGCGATGGACGTGGTGATGCCGTACGTGCACGAGCGCCACCAGTTCGGCGAGCCGATCGGCAGCTTCCAGCTGATCCAGGCCAAGATCGCCGACATGTACGTGGGCCTGGGTGCCTGCCGCGCGTATGTCTATGCCGTGGCACGTGCCTGCGACCAGGGCCGCACCACCCGCCAGGACGCCGCCGGTGCCATCCTGTACGCCGCCGAGAAGGCCACCTGGCTGACCGGCCAGGCGATCCAGATCCTCGGCGGCAACGGCTACATCAACGAATACCCGACCGGCCGCTTGTGGCGCGATGCCAAGCTGTATGAGATCGGCGCCGGCACGTCCGAGATCCGCCGCATGCTGATCGGCCGCGAACTGTTCCAGCGCACCCTGTAAGGCCACTGCGATGACCGTATTGAGCACCCAGCTGCAACCGGGCAGCGAAACGTTTGAAAGCAACCGCGCGGCCATGCAAGCCGTGGTCGACGACCTGCATGCCACCCTCGCCCGCACCGCGCTGGGTGGCAGCGAAGCCGCACGCGCCAAGCACACCGCGCGCGGCAAGCTGCTCGTGCGTGACCGCATCGACGCGCTGCTCGACCCCGGCAGCGCCTTCCTGGAAATCGCGCCGCTGGCCGCGCACGGCATGTACGAAGACGCCGTGCCGGCCGCTGGCGTAGTGGCCGGAATCGGCCGGGTGAGCGGCGTGGAATGCGTGATCGTGGCCAACGACGCCACGGTCAAGGGCGGCACCTATTACCCGATGACGGTGAAGAAGCACCTGCGCGCGCAGGAGATCGCCGAGCAGAACCACCTGCCCTGCATCTACCTGGTCGATTCCGGTGGCGCGTTCCTGCCGCTGCAGGACGAAGTCTTTCCCGACCGCGACCATTTCGGCCGCATCTTCTACAACCAGGCCAACCTGTCGGCGCAGGGCATTCCGCAGATCGCCTGCGTGATGGGCAGCTGCACCGCTGGTGGTGCCTATGTGCCAGCGATGAGCGACGAGACTGTGATTGTGCGCGAGCAGGGCACGATCTTCCTCGGCGGCCCGCCGCTGGTGAAGGCGGCCACCGGCGAAGTGGTGACGGCCGAGGAACTGGGTGGTGCCGATGTGCACACGCGCATCTCCGGCGTGGCTGACCACATGGCCGACAACGACCTGCAGGCACTGGCACGGGTGCGCGCGATCATCGCCCAGCTCAACTGGCGCAAGCCGGAACCGGCCATGGCGGTGCAGGCGCCCGAGGAACCGCTGCTGCCGGCACACGAACTGTACGGGGTGATCCCGGCCGATACGCGCAAGCCCTACGACGTACGCGAAGTGATCGCGCGGCTGGTCGATGGCTCACGCTTCGACGAATTCAAGCCGCGCTACGGCGCAACGCTGGTCACCGGCTTCGCCCATCTGAACGGCTACCCGATCGGCATCATCGCCAACAACGGCATCCTGTTCTCCGAGTCGGCACTGAAGGGCGCGCACTTCATCGAGCTATGCACCCAGCGCAATATCCCGCTGGTGTTCCTGCAGAACATCACCGGCTTCATGGTGGGTCGCAAGTACGAACAGGGTGGTATCGCCAAGGACGGGGCCAAGCTGGTGATGGCGGTGGCCTGCGCCAGGGTACCCAAGTTCACCGTGGTGATCGGTGGCTCGTTCGGTGCTGGCAACTACGGCATGTGCGGCCGCGCCTATTCGCCGAACTTCCTGTGGATGTGGCCGAACGCGCGCATCGGCGTGATGGGTGGCGAACAGGCCGCCAGCGTGCTGGCCACGGTCAAGCGCGATGGCATCGAGGCCAAGGGTGGCCAGTGGCCGGCAGCGGAGGAAGACGCGTTCAAGGCACCGATCCGCGACCAGTTCGAGCAGCAGGGCCACCCGTACTACGCCAGCGCGCGCCTGTGGGACGACGGCGTGATCGATCCGGCCGACACCCGCCGGGTGCTGGCGCTGGCGCTGTCGGCCAGCCTCAACGCCGCCCCGCAGCAGACGCGCTTCGGCGTGTTCCGCATGTAACCCGTGCCATGACCGAGCCTGTTGCCATGTTCACCAAAGTCCTGATCGCCAACCGCGGCGAAATCGCCTGCCGCGTCATCGCCACCTGCCGCCGCCTCGGCATCGCCACCGTGGCGGTGTATTCCGATGCCGACCGCAACGCGCGCCATGTGCGCCTGGCCGACGAGGCCATCCACATCGGCCCGGCTGCCGCGCGCGAGAGCTACCTGCGCGGCGATGCCCTGCTCGAGGCCGCACGCCTGACCGGCGCGCAGGCGATCCACCCCGGCTACGGCTTCCTGTCCGAGAATGCCGACTTCGCCGATGCCTGCGCTGCCGCCGGCATCACCTTCATCGGGCCACCGGCCAGCGCCATCCGCGCGATGGGCGACAAGAGCGCGGCCAAGGCCCTGATGGCCAAGGCCGGTGTGCCACTCACCCCGGGCTACCACGGCGACCAGCAGGCGCCGGATTTCCTGCGCGCGCAGGCCGACGCCATCGGCTACCCGGTGCTGATCAAGGCCAGCGCCGGCGGCGGTGGCAAGGGCATGCGCAAGGTCGAGCGCAGCGAGGACTTCGTCGATGCACTGGCCAGCTGCCAGCGCGAGGCCGCCTCGGCATTCGGCAACGACCATGTGCTGGTCGAGAAGTACGTCGAGCGCCCGCGCCATATCGAAATCCAGGTGTTCGGCGACAGCTACGGTGAGGCGGTCTACCTGTTCGAGCGCGACTGCTCGGTGCAGCGCCGCCACCAGAAGGTGCTGGAAGAGGCGCCCGCCCCGGGCATGAGCCCCGAACGTCGTGCTGCGATGGGCAAGGCCGCGGTCGATGCCGCGCGCGCGGTGGGCTACGTCGGTGCCGGGACGGTGGAATTCATCGCCGGCCCGGACGGCGATTTCTACTTCATGGAAATGAACACCCGCCTGCAGGTCGAACACCCGGTCACCGAGTACATCACCGGCACCGACCTGGTGGAGTGGCAGCTGCGCGTGGCCTCGGGCCAGCCGCTGCCGCTGCGCCAGGATCAGCTGGCGATTCATGGTCATGCCATCGAGGCGCGGCTGTATGCCGAAGACGCCGACCGTGGTTTCCTGCCGTCCACCGGCCTCCTGCGCCGCCTGCGCCTGCCGTCGCCGTCGACTCATGTGCGCGTGGATACCGGTGTCGAGGAAGGCGATAGCATCACCCCGTACTACGATCCGATGATTGCCAAGCTGATCGTCTGGGACGTGGACCGCGACGCCGCGCTGCGCCGCATGAGCCAGGCCCTGGCCGACTGCCAGGTGGTGGGCGTGACCACCAATGCCGGTTTCCTGCGCCGCCTGGTGAACACCGATTCGTTCACCCGCGCCAAGCTGGATACCGCGCTGATCGAGCGCGAGCAGGCCGCATTGGGCCGGGTGGGCGACAGCGATGATGCGCTGTGGCTGCTGGCGGCGGTGGCCGCCGTGGCCACTACTGCAGGTGCAGCCAGCGACGCGCGCGACCCGCATTCGCCGTGGCAGGCGCAGGATGGCTGGCGCCTTGGCGCGCCCGCGCCGCGCGTGCTTCCGCTGCAGCAGGGTGAACGCCGGCACACGCTGAAGGTGTGGGCGCAGACCGATGGCTGGCGCGTGCAGTGCGATGACGCGGCACCCGTGCAGGTGATCGGCACAGCCGATGTACGGGGGCTGGCGGTGCAGCTGGGCGACCGCCGCGGGTCGCTGCAGCTGCTGCGCGACGGTGACCAGCTGTACCTGTTCGGCACCGACGGCCAGCACCGTTTCACCCTGCATGATCCGTTAAGCGAATCGGACCACGCCGTGGCCGATGCCGGCAGCCTGCTGGCACCGATGCCCGGGAAGATCGTGGCCACGCTGGTCGCCGCCGGTACCGAGGTCAAGCGCGGCACGCCGCTGGTGGTGCTGGAAGCGATGAAGATGGAGCACACCCTGCAGGCGCCGGCCGACGGCACGGTGAAGGGCTACCGCGCCAAGGCCGGTGACCAGGTCAGCGACGGCGCGGTGCTGGTGGACTTCGAAGCGGCGTGAACGCCGGGGCGACGGTCGCTCAGCGGTCGTCGCCCGCCGTCACCCGACCTGCGGGATCGAATTCGGCCGTGTCCAGCGTGGCACTGCGCCAGCCCAGGCCGCAGATGGCCATCGCGCTCTGACCGATGCCATCGAAGCCGAAGGCACGATCGACATCGGCATCGTTGATGGCCGCTGTCACGAACGCCGCCAGCCCGCGCTCGGTCGCGCACAGGTACAGCAGCTGCGAGATGTGGCCGACATCCAGCGTCACCGCACGATGCGCCTTGGCGTGGTTGCGGTACTTCCAGAAGCAGCGGTCATAGCGCGGCGCCAGCACCAGCATCGCCGGCGCATCGGCGAACCACGCCTGCCCGGACAGCATCCGCCGCGCCAGCGCCGGCAGTGCCTGCGGCGGTGGCGAGGGCAGCGGCAGCACGGCGTGCTGCACCGGGTGGTAGTGGTACAGGCCCGGTGCCAGTCCTTCCACGTTCTGCACCAGCAGGAAGCCTTCGGTAGGATGCAGGCCGCCACCGGAAGGCACGTTCTTCTTCAGGAACTCGGTATCGCGCTCGACCTTCTGCACCGCGTGCGCCATCAGCGTGCGCTGCAGCACCTGGGCCAGCAATGGCAGCGGCAGCGCGCGCTGCGGGTCGAAATTGCGGCAGGTGGTGCGGCGCGCCAGCAGTGCGTCGAACGCGGCCTCTTCGCTGCGCGGCAGAGGCTGGTAATCGCCCTGCATGGGCTGCACCACGGGTGGCGGCGGCCCGAGGCGCTGGCGCAGGCCGGCAGCGGTATCCAGCCCCTGCCGACGCATGTCCTCCACACTGTCCACCGCCTGCCAGCGCGCATGGCGATGGGCCAGCGCGGCCAACGGCCACCACTGGCTGCGCCGCAGCGCCTCGTCGCGCAGCTGGTGCCCGACCTCGCTGGGCGGGTCGGTCAGCAGCAGGCCCTGCTCGACCAGGCGGGCCAGCATGGCCGGGGAGGCATCGGCGGGCGGTTCGCTCCAGCGGTGCGCGCTGAGCTCGCCCAGCAGCTGGCGCTCCTCGGCGTCCACCGGCAGTGGCTGGTCCAGATGTGCGGCCAGCGCCACCCAGCTGATCTGGCTGTCCATCTCGGCGTGGCCGGCCAGCATCGCGCGCAGGTCCAGGGTGACCGCCTCGCGGGGCTCGAACATCAGGCTGGCGCAGCGGCGCAGGCGCATAAGTTTCCTTCCTTCTGCCGCACAACCGGCATAGCAGCAACGACCGCGGCGCGGCCAACTTTAGCGATGTGCGCAGCGCGGCCCTCAATGGCAGGCTGTCGCGGCCGATACGAGAAACTCCAACTACGGACGATCCCCATGAGCACCCATCCCCGCCTTTCCGCCGCAGACGCCAGCACCCTGCTGGACCACCTGATCGGCAGCGACGACTTCCGCCGCCACTTCACCGCGTCGCCGGCCAAGGCCCTGGCCTCGATCGGGCTGGACGGTGCCGTTGGCGAGAACGACTGCATGAAGATCGGCACCCTGGCCTCGGTCGAGGAGCTGAGCCAAGTGCGTGACGGGCTGCAGGCCCACCTGTCCGGGTCGGTGGCGGCCATGACCGTGGTGTTCTGCTTCGAAGCCGGCAAGGTCGGCGAGCGCATCGACGGTTGACCCGCCATCAGGGCGCGCCGGCCGTGGCCGGCGATGCCCACATGGAGACGTCATACACGTTCAGCGGTTGCCACACCTGCAGGGCGGTGACCTCGGCAATGGCCTGGCCGCGATGCTGGGACAGCCAGGCCTGCTCGCGGCGTACCGCGGCTTCATTGCCCTGTGCGCGCAGCGCGAGCAGCAGCACGACGCGCGCCTGCACCGGCTCGCTGCCATCCAGCATCGGCTCGATCAGGGCGCGGGCAGCCTCGGGGCGCTGCATCTGCAGCTCATCCATGGCGCTGACGATGCGTAGCCAGCGGTCCGCGACCGGACTGCGTAGGCTGCGCAGCAGGGGCCGCTGCTCGTCCAGCCAGCGCCTGGCCAGTTCGAGCTGGCCCTGCCGCTGCGCCAGGTGGACCAGCGCCAGCCACTGCAGGCCACGGGCATGCAGCATGGGATCATCACGCTCCTGCAGCATCGGCTGCAGCAGCGCCGCGATCGCCTGCAGCTCGACACGGTCAGCGCCCGGGCACAACGCCGCCACGCTGGCATGCTGCAGGCGCTGCTGCACCTGAAGATCGACCAGCGTCGGCGCCGCTGCATCTTCGCGTATCGCCCGCTGCATCGCCGGGCAGTCGCGCTGCGCGGCCGCCAGCAGCAGCTGCGCACGCAGCTTCATCCGCTGCTGCAGGGCATCGCTAGCATGGATCTGCGGCAACAGCTTCGCTGCCTTGGCGTACTGCCCCTGCGCCACCAGCACATCCACGCCGGTCTCATCGGCGTCATCACGGCCGCGCAGGACCTGCGCCTGGGCCAGCGTTTCGGCAGCGAGCTGCGGTTGGTTGGCAGCGATCTGTATCCGCACCAGGTGGACCAGCGGATACAGCCGCAGCGGATCCTGCGGTACTGCGGCCGCACGCGCATAGGGTTCCGCCTCGCTGAACTGGTTGGCCTGCAGCAGGTACCAGGAGGTGTTGGACAGCCCCGCGAACGAATCCGGATAGACCTTGGCCAGCGTGCGCCATTGCTCCAGCGCCCAGCCACCCGGCTCCAGCTCGGCCATCCAGGCCTTCAGGTACAGCCGCTCGCGTGGCGGCAGCCGATCCTGCAGGTCCAGCGCATGCTGCATGGCTTCGCGTGCACGCCGCCCTTCCTCGACGCGCGCATGCAGTTTGGCCACGCCCATGTAGGCCAGTGCGAAACCGGGATCGATATCGATCGCCGCCTGGTACAGGTTGCGCGCCTCCTCAAAGCGACGCTGGCCCAGTGCACTCTCCGCCAGCGCGAATGCACGCAGTGCGCGCAGGTCCTGGGTCGATGCCCGCGGCAGCGGCAACGACTGTTCCAGGCTCGCCACCGATTCGCCCAGTCCGCGACGCAGGCGCCCGACCACGTCGTCCACCGCGAACACCATCTGGTCGGATCGATCCACGGTGGCGGTGAACGTCTGGATCACCTGGCCGCTGCCGGGTGCGGCGACATCGATGGCCAGCTCGTAGCCACCGACCTTCTGCCGCACCGTCGGCAGCAGCACGGCGCGCGCGCCTTCCCGCACCGCCACGTTGGCTGCGGTATCGCGGCTGAGCCGGGTATCGCCCGAGAGCCGCGCCATTTCCAGGCTTTCGCGGATCTTGCCCTCCGACAGCACGTTCACGTAGCGCGACTGCTCCAGCGCGATCCGGATCGCGTGCCGCATCGAGTCGTCGAAGATCGGGTCGCCGGTGAGATTGTCGACATCACCGAGCACCACCCAGTCGCGCTCGGCGAACGCGATCGCCGGTTCCGGCCGCAGCAGCAGCCAGCCGCCCAGCACCGCCACCGCCAGCACCAGGCCTTCGGCGGCCAGCACCAGCGGCTGCCGCCACAACGGCAGGTCGCGGCGGGCCTTGGCATTGGCACGCGGCATGCGCAGCGGTGCGGAGCCGATCTCGCCCACTTCGATCACTTCCTGTACCACCGGCACGCCCTTGAAGCGCCAGCGCCCGTGCGACTTCCACAACAGGCGCGTGCCGCGCTCGCCCAACGCATCGGTGGCACGGCGGGTCAGCGATTCGGCTACCGCCGACAACAGGATCTGGCCGGGCCGCGCCAGCATCATCAGGCGCGCCGCCATCGGCTTGGCCAAGCCTTCCACTTCCATCGACTTGGCGCCGGCGCGGACCGCCTCTGCACTGTTTTCCCAGGTCAGCACGTCACCCACATGCAGGCCGGCACGCGCGCGCAGTTCAATCGCACGCTGCTGGCCGAGCGCATGCAGTTCGCGCTGATAGTCCAGGGCGAAGCCCAGGGCATCGATGGCGCGCTCGAACAGCATGAACAGGCCGTCCGAACGATCGATCAGCTGGCCATTCCAGCGGTGCTGCAGCACCAGCACCAGGCGGTCGTGTTCCTGGAACAGGCTCGCCGCCGCCACGTCGCCGATCCGCTCGACCAGCTGCAGCGAATCACACAGATCAGTGAACAGCAGGGCGCGTAGCTGTGGGCTATGCGGGGCTGACGTTCCGTTGTCGCCATTCATCGCCTGCATCTCCCTATTGGCCGTCCGGATCATCCACCCAGCGCAGGCAGTTGCCGCCATCACGCTTGGCCCGGTACAGCGCCCGATCGGCGCTGGCATACCACTCGCTCCAGTCCGCGTCGGCATCCAGCAGGCTGGCTCCGATGCTGACCAGGCTTACATGCGGCGTGCCATGGCTGCGCTCGAGCAGGCCGTGCACCGCGCTGAGGATGAACTCGGCAGCGTGCTGCACGATCTCGCGGTTGCCACGGCGCAGCATCAGGCAGAACTCATCACCGCCAAGCCGGCAGGCCAGGTCCTGTTCGCCAGCCATCGAGCGCAGGATGTTGCCCATGCTCTGCAGCACGCGGTCGCCGGCCTGGTGGCCGTGGCGGTCGTTGATCTGCTTGAAACGGTCGCAATCGATCAGCAGCAGCGCCTGCGGCGGCCCCTCGGCACGCTCGCGGCACTCCTGCAGGTACAGGGTGAGGCCACGGCGGTTGTGCAGACCGGTCAGTTCATCGGTACGCACCAGCTCGCGGGTGTGGGTCAGCTGGTGGGTGGTGATGTAGAGGTTGTCCAGCGCGGTTTCCAGATCGTGGTTGCGCCGGCGCAACTGGCTGATCAGGGCCTGTTCGTTGGCCAGCACGCGCATGATCGTGCGGCGCAGGAAGTAGGCCACCAGGCCCGGATCGGATTCGACCAGCCGGTGGAAATCAGCCGGCCCCAGTTCCAGCACATCGCAGTCGACCAGCGCGCGCGCGCTGGCGCTGCGCAGGTGGTCGCCGACCAGCAGGCCCAGTTCTCCGAAGAACTCATGCTGCCCGAGCGTCTTGATCACCAGGTCCTCGCCGAAGTCCAGTTCGATCTGGCCTTCGAGGATCACATACATGCGCTCGCCGCGGTGGCCACGCTGGAACAGCCACTGTCCGGCACGGAGCTTGCATGCGCGGGCGAATCTGGCAAACAATGCCACCTCGGCATCTGACAACAGCGCGTGCACGATCTCGGCCATCGCCACCCGGGCGATACCTGTCGTCACATCACTGTTCTCGGCCGCACCCCTGCCGGTCATTCCCTGCACCCGCCGCCAGCGTCCCCTGGTGAGCCGCGGAGCATAGCACCGCTTTAAAGTGTGCGCCCTATCTCATTTTGACCGTTCTGCCGATCTTGATTGATGTGAAGATCGGTGGTGGCCCGTTCTGGTCACGGGTGCCCGGGCAAAACCCCTGCTGGATCAATTCGATGCCGGGTTTCACAGGGTTTCGGCCAAGTTGCCGGAACCCGGGGTGCGCCTGATTGACGCTGCCCGCTGGCTGCCCCCCTTGCATCGATACAACAACGCCGGCAGGTCCCCCGACCGGCCGGCGTTGCCTGGCCCTTCCCTGGCCACCCTGATCGGATTTCCAGGCCCCGGTAGAGCCGGCCGCTGGCCGGCTGCCACGCAGCGCCCGGAGCATCCTGTGATTGCCGGCCAGCGGCCGGCACTACCGGATCACGCCGCGCACCGGATCACGCCGCGCGTTCGCTGCGCCCGCCGTGGAACTGCTCTTCCTCGGTCGATCCGGTCAGCGCGGTGGTCGACGACTGGCCCTGCTGGATCGCCTGGGTCACCGCATCGAAATAGCCGGTACCGACCTCACGCTGGTGCTTGACCGCAGTGAAACCGCGCTCGGCCGCTTCGAACTCGGCTTCCTGCAGTTCCACGAACGCACTCATCTGGCGGCGCGCGTAGCCGTGGGCCAGATTGAACATGCCGTAGTTCAACGCATGGAACCCGGCCAGGGTGATGAACTGGAACTTGTAGCCGTAGCTGCCCAGTTCGCGCTGGAACTTGGCAATGGTGGCGTCGTCCAGGTTCTTCTTCCAGTTGAAGCTGGGCGAGCAGTTGTAGGCCAGCAGCTTGCCCGGGAACTTCGCGTGGATCGCCTCGGCGAATTTGCGTGCAAACTCCAGGTCCGGCTTGCCGGTCTCGCACCACACCAGGTCGGCATAGGGTGCATAGGCCAGGCCGCGGCTGATCGCCTGGTCCAGGCCGTTGCGGGTCTTGTAGAAACCTTCGACGGTGCGCTCACCGGTGGTGAACGGCTTGTCGTTGCCGTCGATGTCACTGGTCAGCAGATCCGCAGCTTCGGCATCGGTGCGCGCGACCAGCAGGGTCGGCACGCCCATCACGTCGGCGGCCAGGCGTGCGGCGTTGAGCTTCTCGATCGCCTCGCGGGTCGGCACCAGCACCTTGCCGCCCATGTGCCCGCACTTCTTGACCGAGGCCAGCTGGTCCTCGAAGTGCACGCCGGCGGCGCCGGCCTCGATCATCGCCTTCATCAGTTCAAAGGCGTTGAGTACGCCGCCGAAGCCGGCCTCAGCATCGGCCACGATCGGCTGCAGGAAGTCGATGTCATCCTTGCCTTCGGCGTGGTGCAGCTGGTCGGCGCGCAGCAGCGTGTTGTTGATGCGCTTGACCACCGCCGGCACCGAATCTGCCGGGTACAGCGACTGGTCCGGATACATCTGGCCGGCCAGGTTGGCGTCGGCCGCCACCTGCCAACCGGACAGGTAGATCGCCTTCAGGCCGGCCTTGACCTGCTGCATGGCCTGGTTGCCGGTCAGTGCACCCAGCGCGTTGACGAACTCGCGCTCGTGCAGCGACGCCCACAGCTTCTCCGCACCCAGGCGGGCCAGCGAATGCTCGATGTGGACGGTGCCGCGCAGGCGCACCACGTCGGTGGCGCTGTAGTTGCGCTGGATGCCTTCCCAACGCGGGTTGGTATCCCAGTCGTGCTGGATCTGTTCGGCAGTGGGCAGCTTGCTCATGTCTTTCTCCAGTTCGGTTCGTGCGTGCAGCGGGGAGGGAAACGGCGGTAGACGCGCGCGGCAGTCAATCGATGCGCGCGTAGGCCGGCAGGGTCAGGAAATCGGTCAGTTCTTCGCTGCGGCTCAGTTCGCCGAGCAGGGCGATGGCCTCGCTGATGCGCGCGCCACCGGGCAGCGCGGCGGTATCGCCCAGCCGTGCCGGCAGCTGCGACAGGGTGGAATCCAGCAGGGCCAGGTCGATCGCGGTGCCATCGTCCAGCTGCTGGCCCGGCGTATGCAGCCATTGCCACAACTGGCTGCGGCTGATCTCGGCGGTGGCCGCGTCCTCCATCAGGTGATGGATCGGCACACAGCCGTTGCCATCCAGCCACGCCGCCAGGTAACGCACGCAGACTTCCACGTTGCCTTCGAAGCCGGCGCGGGTGATGGTGCCCGGCGGCCGCGCGATCAGTTCGTCGCGGCCGACGCGCACGTCCTGGCGCAGCACGCTGTGCTGGTTCGCACCGGGCATGTGCTCGTCGAAGATCGCCATCGCCACCGGAATCAGCGCCGGATGCGCGACCCAGGTGCCGTCGTGGCCGGCGCTGACTTCGCGCAGCTTGTCGGCGCGCACGCGGGCCATGGCCTGTTCGTTGGCGGCGGCATCGTTGTTGATCGGAATCTGCGCGGCCATGCCGCCCATCGCATGCGCACCGCGGCGGTGGCAGGTCTGGATCAGCAGTTCCGAATACGCCTTCAGGAACGGCTGGGTCATGGTCACCTGGCCGCGTTCGGGCAGCACGCGGTCGGCGTGGCGGCGGAAGGTCTTCAGGTACGAGAAGATGTAGTCCCAGCGCCCGCAGTTCAGGCCGACGATGCGATCACGCAGCGCGTGCAGGATCTCGTCCATCTCGAACACCGCCGGCAGCGTTTCGATCAGCACGGTCACCTTGATCTGGCCGTGCGGCAGGCCGAGCATGCCCTCGATGTGCGACAGCGCGGTCTCCCATAGCGCCGCCTCTTCCATGCTCTGCAGCTTGGGCAGGTAGAAGTACGGGCCACGATCCTTCGCCTGCAGGGTGCGGGCGTTGTGGAAGGCGAACACCGCTGCGTCGAACAGGCCACCGGCGAGGAACTGGCCGTCGACGCGTACGTGCTTCTCGTCCAGGTGCCAGCCACGCGGGCGCACGATCAGCACCGCCTGTTCGTCGTATGGGCGCAGCGTGTAATGCTTGCCATTGGGGGCGGTGTATTCGAGATCGCCGCGCACCGCCGCGGCCAGCGACTGCTGCCCGGCCAGCAGGTTGCGCCAGGTCGGCGAGGTCGAATCCTCGAAGTCGGCCATGAACACCTTGGCGCCGGAGTTCAGCGCGTTGATGACCATCTTCGGGTCGGTCGGGCCGGTGATCTCGACGCGGCGGTCCTGCAGCGCGGCCGGCAGCGGCGCAACGCGCCAGTCGCCGCTACGGATCGCGGTGGTGTCTTCGCGGAAGTCCGGCAGGCCGCCCCGGTCGAAGAACGCTTGGCGTTCACGGCGGGCCTGCAGCCTCGCCTGCCGGCCCGGCTCCACCGCACGGTGCAGCGACACCAGCAGGGCCAGCAGCGGCGCCGGCAGCAGGGTGTCCTGGCCGGCCACGCGGGTCGCCAGGGCGATGCCGGGAGTAGCCTTGGTGGCGGGGGTGGGAACGGCGGAAGCGACGGCGGACATGGGGCGACTCCAGCGGTGGGGGAACGTCTCCACGGTGCCGCCCGGCCTCAGTATTTGGCAAAACAGTTTTTGCAATGTTTTACATAAGTTGTGCTAATACTCGTTACACGATGAGCACACGCACCCCGCCAAGTCCTCGTTTTTCCTACAAATCCGACCGGCTCAAGCCGCTGCGCGCGTTCTGCCAGACCGTGCGCCTCGGCTCCGTCTCACGGGCGGCTGAGGCACTTTTCGTCAGCCAGCCGGCCATCAGCCTGCAGTTGCAGGCGTTGGAACGGGAGCTGGGGGTGCCATTGTTCGAGCGCAGCGGGAGGCGCCTGGTGCCCAGCCGCGAGGGCCAGCTGCTGTACGAGATGGCACAGCCGCTGGTGGAGAACCTGGACGGGCTGGAGGCGCGCTTCCGCGACAAGGTGCGCGGCCTGGACGCGGGCGAGCTGAACATTGCCGCCAACAGCTCGACCATCCTGTACCTGCTGCCGAAGATCGTCGAACGCTTTCGCCTGCACCACCCGGACGTGCGCCTGACCCTGCACAACGCGATCAGCGCCGACGGCACCGACCTGCTGCGCGAGGATGCCGCCGACCTGGCGATAGGTTCGATGACCGATGTGCCGGCCGACCTGACCTACGCCCCGGCCTACCGCTTCGAGCAGGTGCTGATCGCACCGCACGATCATCCGCTGGCCAAGGGCGGCGAGCTGGAGCTGGCCGACATCGCGCGCTATCCGCTGGTGCTGCCGCCGAAGCGGCAGATCACCTACCGCCTGGTGGACCAGGTGTTCCAGCGCCACCGCATCGCCTACACCGTGGCGCTGGAAGTGGGGGGCTGGGAAGTGATCAAGCAGTACGTGGCGATGGGCATGGGCATTTCCATCGTGCCGGCGCTGTGCCTGAACGAGGCCGACCACGAGCGGCTGGCGGCGCGGTCGATGAAGCGCTGGTTCCCCGAGCGCAGCTACGGGGTGATCGTGCGCCGGGGCAAGGCGCTGTCGGCGCAGGCGCGGGCGTTCATCGAGCTGATCCAGCCGGAGTTGTTCAGTCCGCGCGATTACGATCAGAGCGGGCATTCGGAGCGGTGAGGGGTGTTCTGGTTTGCAGGGTTGCCGCCCTGCACCTGCAGAGGCCGAAGCAACGGCAACGTCAACGGCAACAGCGGGCATTCCGTGGGATGGCGGGGTGGGTCCGGTTGCGGGGGACGCCGTAAACCCGTCCATGGAGGCTCGGTCGCGCCATCCATGGCGCTCACGCCCCCGCAACCGGACCCACCCCGCCTTCGACTGTTTTCTGCGAACTGTGGGAAATGCTTCCCATGGTGGGTGCCGACCGTTGGTCGGCACGGGGTCGGATCCCGTTGCTGCGCAACGGGCTCTGACCCCGCCTCTGATTCATTTCCGGCTGACGATGAATAAACTGGCCCCATGTCCATCGAACTCCGCCACCTGCGCTACTTCCTCGCCGTCGCCGATACGCTGCACTTCGGCCAGGCGGCGGAGCGGCTGGGCATGTCACAGCCGCCGCTCAGCCAACAGATCCGCCAGCTGGAAGAACTGATTGACGCGCGCCTGTTCGTGCGCAGCCATCGCCGCGTGCAGCTGACGCCTGCGGGCGAACTGCTGCAGGAACGTGCACGCGCCATCGTGCAGCAGGTGGAGACGGCCGTGGACGAGGTGCAGCGTGCACAGCGTGGTGAGCAGGGTGAACTGCACATCGGTCTGACTCGCGCCACGCCGCTGTCGCCGCAGATTCCGCGTTCGATCCTGCGCTACCGTCAGCAGTACCCGCAGGTGCGGCTGCAGCTGAGCGAGATGAACACGCTGCAGCAGATCGACGCGCTGCTCGACGGTTCACTGGACGTGGGCATCATCCGCAAGCGCGCGCTGCCGCCGGAACTGGTGGCGCACAGCCTGTTCGTCGACCCGCTGGCGCTGATCGTGCACGCCGACCACCCTGCCCTGCGCAGGCTGTCGAAGCAGGGCACGCTGTCGCTGCGCGACTTCGCGCAGGAGCCTTTCGTGGCGTTCCGCCGCAGCGCCGGCGCGGGCATCCACGACCACATGATCGCGTTGTGCGCGGCGGCGGGCTTCACGCCGCGCATCGTGCAGGAAGCCGGTGAAGCATCGACGTTGATCAGCCTGGCCGCTGCGGGCCTGGGTGCGGCGATCCTGCCGTCGTCATGCGATCACATACGCGTGGAAGGATCGCGCTTCGTGGCACTGGCCGATGCCGGCGCGCATTCGGAAGTGCAGCTGGCCTGGCACCGCGAACGGGTAACGCCGCTGATCCGCAATTTCGCCACGCTGCT
>NZ_JAOCGL010000088.1:0-17399 GCF_029842485.1 Stenotrophomonas sp. GD03777 | reverse complement strand
TTCTGGTCCAGGAAATACACTTCGACCTTGCCCTTGACCTTGATCGTCATCGGGTTGCCGCGGCGGTCGCGGGCCTTGCCGGCCTGCACGCGGATCCAGCCTTCGCTGACCGAGTATTCCTCGACGTTGTCGCGCTCGACGTCGTTGAAACGCACGCCGACGCCGCGCTCCAGCGCCTGCGCATCATGGAAGGGGCTGGCCGGGTTGATCGCCAGGTGGTCGGGAGGGGTATCGCTCATCGCTTCATTCACAGTGACGGCCACCAAGGCCGGCTTCAGCGGCACAGGATAAACCGTAGAATGCCGGCCTGCCCCAGAGGACGTTCCGCCATGCCCGACAACAGCGACTATTTCGACTTCGAGGAAGACATCCACGACTTCGACGAGGATGGATTCGAGGCGCGGGTCTGGAACCTGCTGGTGCTGATCAACCCGGGCGACGAAGAGTTGGCCCTGCAGCAGTTCAACCGCTGGCGCGAGCACCTGTCCGAGGACGGGCAGCCGCTGGAAGCGGACAGCGACTGGTTGCCGGCGCTGTTCACCGCCATCGCCTGGCAGTCCGGTTTCGAGGTGGAGCGCGACGACCTGGAATCGCTGCAGTCGGCGGTCAACGAGCTGTCGGCGCGCTTCAACCTGCAGCTGGACTGGGGCGGCGACCTGGATGACGAGGACTTCGCCGAGGACCTGGACGGTGTGCAGCTGATGTCCACCGCCTTCGACCGCCTGCGCGAGCACAACTACACGCTGTGGAGCGTGGATACCGGCAGCGACGGCTTCACCGGCGTGATGGCGCTGACCCGTGACGACGACGCGATGCTGGCGCTGTGCTCGCTGCTGAACGTGGAGATCCGACTGGGCAGCGACCCGTTCTGAACGGGCCGGCAGCGCTGCGCATGTAGAGCCGAGCCCGCGCTCGGCTGCAGTCCGCGTAGAGCAGCCGAGCATGGGCTCGGCTCTACAGGAGGCAAACGGCAGCGCGCCTACGGCCGGTACTGCGCCCTGGCGTTGGCAATCACCGCTTTGACCAGGTCACGATCGGTGTGCCGGGAAATCGCTCGCGCGCCAAGCGCGATCGCCTGCGTACGCAGCTCGGCCGTGACATCGTAGTGGGCACCGCTGGCCTTGTTCTGGAAGGCCCGCGGTGGGATGCCGAGCTGCGCCGCCATCGCGTGCAGCTCGGCCAGGGTGTCGGCCATCAGGTGCGCCCAGCGCTGTCCGCGCCAGGGATGCACCGCGTCATCGACGTAGACCGTCACCGCCGCGGCCGGTTCAGGCCTGCGGCTTGCTGTCGCTGTCAGCGGCCGGGCTGGCCTCGGCGTCGGCAGCAGCTTCAACCACATCGCCTTCGGCGGCCTCAGTGGCTTCTTCGCCTTCTTCGGCTTCCACGGTCTCGAACTCGGACACCAGCTTGTCCAGGTACTCGTCAGCGGTCTGGCCGGATTCGGCGGCCAGGGTGTCCAGCAGCTTCTGCAGCAGCTCGGAATACTCCAGGTTGACCTTGCGGCCTTCCTTTTCCTGCACGTTGGACAGGTGCTTGAGCATGGCCAGCATCGGCACCGGGTTCTCGGCGTTGCCCATGGTCTGACCACCGATGGCCAGCAGCCATTCGCGGCCCTGCAGGCCGATGGCGGCGACCACCTGGCCGTCTTCGTTGGTCAGCACGGCATGGTTCTGCACCTGCTGCTGGGCATTCAGGCGCAGGAACGGGCGCTTGGCCTGCTGCTTCTTGCGCTTGTCGCGCTTGGCCTTGGAGTTCTGGGACATGGGGTGGGGTCACCTGGAAACGGAAAGACCGCCATTGTAGCGGCCGCACGCAGGTGGGGTCAGATCCCTTTCCAGGGGAAAGGGATCTGACCCCGGTTCAGTGCGCCTCACCCTGCGCGGCCTGCACGTCCGGGTCGGCGGTCGGCGCCGACAGCCCCACCTGCGGGCCGGCACCGGCCAAGGCGGCAGCTTCGGCGGCCTGGGTCATCACCACGATGCTGATGCGGCGGTTGATCGGGTTCTGCGGGTCGGCCTTGTCGAACAGCACCGATGAAGACAGACCGACCACGCGGGTGATCTTGTTGTCCTCCAGGCCGCCGTCCACCAGCGCGCGGCGGGCGGCATTGGCACGATCGGCGCTCAGTTCCCAGTTGCCGTAGCCACGTGCAGCCGAATAGGCGGTGATGTCGGTGTGGCCGGTCAGGCTGATCCGGTTCGGCACGTGGTTCAGGTAGTTGGCCAGCTCGTGCAGGATCTGCTGCGTGTACGGTTTCAGCGTGGCGCTGCCGAGGTCGAACATCGGCCGGTTCTGCTTGTCCACGATCTGGATGCGCAGGCCCTCCGGGGTCAGGTCCAGCAGCAGCTGGTCCTTGAACGGCTCCAGGGCCTGGCTCCTGCTGATCGCTTCCTGCAGCTCCTTCATCAGTGCTTCCAGCTGCTGCTTGTCGCGCTGCTGCTGGTCCACCGGCTGCGGTACCGCTTCCTTCTGGTTCTGGAAGGGGTCGTTGCTGTTGCCACGCGAAATGTCGGTGGCACCGCCCAGCTTGATCATCGAGGTGCTGGCGCCGCCCGGGCCGGCCATGCCGGGCGCCGGCGTGGCGCTCTGACCGCTCAACGGGCTGGGGTTGCGGAAGTACTCGGAAATGGCCGCACGGTCGTTCTTGTTGGTGGTGGCCATCAGCCACAGCACCAGGAAGAACGCCATCATCGCGGTCACGAAGTCGGCATAGGCCACCTTCCACGAACCACCATGATGGGCGGCGTGGCCGGCCTTCTTGACCCGGCGGACGATGACGGTGGGCTTGGTCTCGGCCATGGCTTACTTGACCGTCTTCAGGTGCTGCTCGAAATCGGAGAAGGCCGGGCGCACGTTCGACGGCAGCGTCTTGCGGGCGAACTCCAGCGCGATCTTCGGGTTGTAACCGCGCAGGCAGGCCAGCAGGGCGGTCTTGACCGATTCGTAGATGCGGCTGTCCTGCTCGGCGCGGGCCTCCATCGCGGCGGCCATCGGGCCGACGAAGCCGTAGCCCAGCAGGATGCCCAGGAACGTACCGACCAGCGCGCCGGCCACGTGGCCACCGACCTCGACGATGTCGCCACCGATCGAGCCCATGGTGATGACGATGCCCAGCACCGCGGCGACGATGCCGAAACCGGGCAGCCCGTCGGCGACCTTGGTCAGCACCTGTGAGGGTGCCATGGCCTCGGCGTGGTGCTTTTCCAGCTCCAGTTCCAGCAGCGGTTCCAGCTCATGCGGCTCGATGTTGCTGCCGATCATCAGGCGCAGGCAGTCGGTGATGAAATCGATCAGGTGGTGGTCGGCCTGCACCTTGGGGTAGTTGCCGAACAGCGCGCTTTCGGCCGGGCGCTCGACATGGTCTTCCAACGCCATGAAGCCTTCGCGGCGGGCCTTGTTGAGCAGTTCATAGAGCAGGCTGAGCACATCGATGTAGTCCTGCTGCTTGTAGCGCGGGCCCTTGAACACACCCACCATGGCCTGCAGGGTCTGCTTGACCGTCTTGGCCGGGGTACCGACCAGGAAGGCGCCGAGCGCGGCGCCGCCGATGATGACCAGCTCATAGGGCTGCCAGAGGGCACCCAGGCGGCCGTGGGCACCGAGGTAGCCCCCGATCACGCTGATGATGACGACCAGGAATCCAACGATGATGAGCATGGGGCGACGCAAGGAGAGGGGATATCTCCTTGTCGGCCCGTCGCCCGGTTTTCTGAAGAGGGAATTCTGTGAAATCGGTCAGCGGGGTGTTTCAGCCCGCCACGCCGCTTTCTGCGCCGCCACGCTGCAACGGATCGGGCCAGGGCTCGCCATTGCCGGTGAACGAAAGTGAGACGGAGTTCAGGCAGTGGCGCTCGTAGGTGGGCGGCGGACCATCCGGGAACACGTGGCCCAAGTGGCTGCCGCAGCGCGCGCAGGTGATCTCGGTGCGCACCATGCCGTGGCTGGTATCACGGATCTCGCGCACGTGCGCCGGGTCGAACGGGGCAAAGAAGCTGGGCCAGCCGGTGCCGGAATCGAACTTGGTGCTGGAGCGGAACAGTGGCAGCGCGCACAGCCTGCAGCAGTAGACGCCCTCGCGCTTGTTGTCGAGGAACACGCCGCAGAACGGCGCCTCGGTGCCGTGCTGCAGCAGCACGCGGCGCTCCTCGCTGCTGAGGCCAGCGATCAGCGCCTCGGTCTGGGTGGCAGTGGGGGGCGTCAGGTCGAAGGCGGTCATGGCGGCGCTCCGTGGGGTCGATGGCCTGGGGATGGCGGAAAACGTGGGGGTGAAGACGCGACCTTGCAAGTGTGATGGCCGTTCATGGGCGGCACACAGGGGCGGGCGCAAGGTGAACGCGATCCACGCCGGAGCGTGCCATGAAACCAATCCTTCCCCTGCTGCTGGCCCTGTTGCCCATCGTCGCGCTGGCGCAGGTGCCGACCGCCGACCCGACTGCGACCCGCAGCGCGACCACCGTGACGCCGCAGCCCGTGGCACCACCGCCACAGGCCGCTCGCCCGCAACCGCAGGTGCTGCCGTCGCCGCAGCCGGCGCAGCCGATCAGATCCACCGGTCCGGCCCGGGTCGCGCCGACGCCGGTGCCGAAGCCGGCCGACAAGGTCTATGACCGCAATGGCCGCATCGTTCCGGGCGTGCGCCCGGCCGGCCCGAACCGCGTGTTCGATTCGCGCACCGGCCGCTATTACGACAGCGTGCCGGCCGGCGATGGGCAGCAGATCAAGCGCTGAGTCCTGGTGCCACCAAGGTTGGCTGCTGGCTGACGCTGAGCGGGCTGAACGCACGAAAACAGCATCCAGCCGATCACTGCTTTTTCGCCTGCGATTAACCGTTGCGGGACCATCGTGGCCCTGCGCCGGCATTCCGCCGCCGCATGTCCTTCGTCCACTGGATCGCGACCATGAAAAACCAGCAGAACCGTCATCCCGGCAAGGAACCGCAGGGCCGCAACCCGCAGCAGCAACAGCAACAGATGGAGCCGCAGCCGCCGCACAAGGGCGGCAAGCAGCAGGAACAGCGCACGCAGAAGCATCCGCAGCAGCGCTGACTGTCGCCATGACCGGGCTCTGACCCCAACCGGTTCCCAGCTTCAATCCGGAATCGGCAGGCTCAGCGTCTCCTTCACCTCTTCCATCACGATGTAGCTCTTCGACTCACGTACATGCGGCAGTGTCAGCAACGTGCTGCCGAGCAGCTTGCGGTAGGAAGCCATTTCACTGATCCGTGCTTTCAGCAGGTAATCGAAGTCGCCCGACACCAGGTGGCACTCCAGCACGTTGGGCAGCTTCAGCGCGGCGCGCCGGAACTCCTCGAAGATGTCGCCGGACTTGTAGGCCAGGCTGATCTCCACGAACACCAGCAGGCTGGCCTTCACCGCGGCCGGGTCGAGGTGGGCGTGATAGCCGGTGATTACCCCTTCGCGTTCCAGGCGGCGTACCCGCTCGGTGCACGGGGTGGTCGACAGGCCGACCCGCTCGCCCAGCTCGGTGAAGGAGATGCGGCCTTCGGCCTGCAGGATGCGCAGGATCTTGCGGTCGATCTTGTCCAGTTCGCGGGTACGGGTGGCCATGGCCGTCAACCTTGGGGAATGAATTGCAGGAGAACATCCTGCCGGTTGATTTCAATTCAGGCAAATCAACTGGTATTGGCTGTCTATACTTCCCCAATTATGGCCCCGGCACGCTCCAGTGCAGGGAATGATCGGGTTGGAGAAGTCCCATGCGAGTCCTAGTTCTCGGCAGCGGCGTGATCGGCACTACCAGTGCCTGGTACCTGCGACAGGCCGGGTTTGAAGTCACGGTCATCGACCGCCAGCCCGGCCCAGCGCTGGAGACCAGCTTCGCCAATGCCGGCCAGCTGTCGTTCGGCTACACCTCGCCGTGGGCGGCGCCGGGCGTGCCGAAGAAGGCGATCGGCTGGCTGTTCGAGAAACACGCGCCGCTGGCGATCAAGCCGGGCATGGACCTGGCCCAGTACCGCTGGCTGTGGCAGATGCTGCGCAACTGTACCCACGAGCGTTATGCGATCAACAAGGCGCGCATGGTGCGCATGTCCGAGTACAGCCGCGACTGCCTGAACGAGCTGCGCGCGCAGATCGGCATTGAATTTGAAGGCCGCGACCTGGGCACCACCCAGTTGTTCCGCACCCAGCAGCAGCTGGATGCCTCGGCGCAGGACATCGAGATCCTGGCCCAGTACGGCGTGCCGTACGAGGTGCTGGACCGGGCCGGCATCATCCAGGCCGAACCGGCCCTGGCCCACGTCGATGGCCTGGTCGGCGCGCTGCGCCTGCCGCGTGACCAGACCGGCGACTGCCAGCTGTTCACCCGCCGCCTGGCGCAGATGTGCGTGGATGCCGGCGTTGAATTCCGCTTCGACCAGGACATCACCGGCCTGGAGTTCGATGGCGACCGCATCACCGGCGTGCGCATCGACGGCAAGCTGGAAACCGCCGACCGCTTCGTGGTTGCGCTCGGCAGCTACTCACCGGCGCTGGTCGCACCGCTGGGCATGCGCCTGCCGGTGTACCCGCTGAAGGGTTACTCGCTGACCCTGCCGATCACCGACCCGGCGATGGCGCCGACCTCGACCATCCTCGATGAGAGCTACAAGGTGGCGGTGACCCGCTTCGACGACCGCATCCGTGTCGGCGGCATGGCCGAGGTGGCCGGCTTCGACCTGTCGCTGTCGCAGCGCCGCCGCGAGACCCTGGAACTGGTGGTCCGTGACCTCTACCCGAAGGGCGGTGACCTGTCGCGCGCGCAGTTCTGGACCGGCCTGCGCCCGGCTACGCCGGACGGTACGCCGGTGATCGGCGCCACGCCGTTCCGCAACCTGTACCTCAACACCGGCCACGGCACGCTGGGCTGGACCATGGCCTGCGGCTCGGGCCGCTACCTGGCCGACCTGATGAGCGCGCGACAGCCGCAGATCAGCACCGAAGGCCTGGATATTTTCCGCTACGGCCAGTACGGTCACGCGCCGCAACACGAGAACCGCACATGCGTCCTGCCCGCGCGCTGATCGATCTGGGCGCCCTGCGCAGCAACTACCGCCTCGCCCGTGAACTGGGCGGGGGCAAGGCGCTGGCGATCATCAAGGCCGATGCCTATGGGCATGGCGCGGTGCGCTGTGCGCAGGCGCTGGAAGGCGAGGCCGATGGTTTCGGCGTGGCCACCATCGAAGAAGCACTGGAGCTGCGCCAGGCCGGCATCCGTGCGCCGATCCTGCTGCTGGAAGGCATCTTCGAGCCCAGCGACATGGCGCTGGTGGCCGAGCATGACTTCTGGTTCGCCGTCGGTTCGCCGTGGCAAGTGGAGGCACTGGCGGCGTTCGACAGCCCGCGCCCGTTGACGGTGTGGCTGAAGCTGGACAGCGGCATGCACCGCCTCGGCCTGGACGTGGACAGCTTCCGCGCGGCGCATGCACGCCTGTCGGCGCTGCCGCAGGTCGAGCGCATCGTGCTGATGACCCACCTGGCACGTGCCGACGAACTGGACAGCGAGCGCACCCGCGAGCAGGCCGCGACCTTCGCGCGCGCCATCGACGGCCTGCACGGCGAGACCAGCGTGTGCAATTCGCCGGCGCTGCTGGGCTGGCCGGAGGTGCGCAGCGATTGGGTGCGGCCCGGCCTGATGCTGTACGGCGCCAACCCGCTGCCGGACAGCACCGCGCTGACCGCGCGCCTGCGCCCGGTGATGACGATGCAGTCCAAGGTGATCGCCGAGCGCTGGATCGAAGCCGGTGAACCGGTGGGATATGGCGCACGCTTCGTGGCCAAGGCACGCACCCGCGTAGGCGTGGTCGCGCTTGGCTATGCCGACGGTTACCCGCAGTTCGCCCCGAACGGCACCCCGGTGCTGATCGACGGGCAGCCCGGCGGCCTGATCGGGCGCGTGTCGATGGACATGTTGACGGTGGACCTGACCGCGCATCCGCAGGCCGGCATCGGCAGCGTGGTGGAGCTGTGGGGTTGCGCGCCGACGCTGTCGGAGCTGGCGCCGCGCTGTGGCGTGAGTGCCTACCAGCTGCCGTGCGCGGTCAAGCGCGTGGCGAAGGTGTACGTGTAGAGCCGAGCCCACGCTCGGCGCCTTGAATGCGTGTCGACCAAGGTCGACACCTACCGATGGGCTTTACGCGTAGCGGTCGCCCGGTACGGGGCGCCGGGCGCGACTCTGGTAGCGGCCGACCTTGGTCGGCGCCCTGTAATGCGTGTCGATCAAGGTCGACACCTGCCGATGGGCCTACGGCCTACCGTGCTGCGGTGGCCTGCGCTGTCAGCTGCCGCTTCACCCAGTCGTCGATCAGGCGCTTCTCGTAGCGCAGTGGATCGCTGTCGCTCTTCAGGCCGATGTTGTGCAGGTAGCCGGTATCGCTCAGGCGCGCGTCGCCCTCGCTGACGATGCGGCCGCTGGCGTCCTTCAGCGTGTACTGCAGGCTGATCCGCGGTGGGTAGATGTCGCGCATGATCCGGATGTCGCGGCCGCGCGGGCCGTGCCACGGCTCGTAGTCACCGGCGCGCTTGATGTCGACCAGGGTCACATCAAGCGTCTGTCCCGGTTGCAGCGGTTTGGCGGCAGCGGTCTGCAGGTAGCGTGCCAGCTGCTGCACCCAGTCGCCACGCTCGGCCTCGAAGCGGTTGGTACTCTGGCGGATCTCGGTGAATTTGGCCGGATCGTCCCACTTCACGCTGACCGGGCCATCGGCCTGCAATGCGCGGGGAGCTTCCGGGTCGGTCACGGTGCGCGGTGCCGCACTGGCGCCGCCCGCCGCCAGGGCGCCTGCCAACAGGGCAATCGCGAGTGAGCGTTTCATCACGGTCTCCTGCGTCCCCTCGATGGGGGCGATGTTGATCACAGATCGAGTGTGATCCTGCTTCCCGGTATCGGCAATGGCCGCATGCGTCGTCTGCAAGAGCGGTTGCCGCCAATTCATCGACGTCAACCATGACTGACGGCGCTTGACGCTGTGAATACGCCCTTTGGAAGATGCTGTGCCTCCAACCTGGCCTGCACAGACACCCTTGTCCACACTGCCGCCCCTCGTGAAGCGCCCACCGATGACGGTGCCGGCGCCCGAACCCGACCTGCATCATGGCGTGCTTGAGCGCATCAACGCCGGTTTCTGCGTGATCCAGGTGCTGTTCGAGGGTGATCGTGCGGTCGACTACCGCTTCATCGAGGTCAACGATGCCTTCGAGCGCCACACAGGGCTGAAGGATGCGCGTGGAAAGCGCATGACGGCGCTGGAGCCCGGCCATGAGCAGGACTGGTTCCGCATCTATGGCGAGGTCGCACGCAGCGGCCGCCCGGCCCAGTTCGAGATGGAGGCGCGTGCGCTGGGCCGCTCGTTCGCGGTGGATGCGGTGCGCGTGGGCCGGCCGGGCGAGGACAAGGTCGGCATCCTGTTCTTCGACATCACCGCACGCAAGCAGATGGAAGTGGAGCTGGGCGAAAGCGAAGCCCGCTTCAGTGCGCTGGCCGACGGCCTGCCGATGCCGGTGTGGGTCTTGGACGAGCGCGGCCATGCCCGTTTCGTCAACAGTGCCTTCAGCGAGTTCTTCGGCGGTGACGAGACGCGCGTGCCGGAGGACGTCTGGCGCGGCCTGGTGCATCCGGACGACGCATCGGTCTTCGAGTACGAACTGCAGGAAGCATTGAAGGCGCAGCGCTCCATGCATGCGCTGGTGCGCGCACGCCGTGCCGATGGCCAGTGGCGCTGGCTGGAGATGAACGCCCGCCCGCGCTTCTCGCGCATGGGCCGCTTCATCGGCCTGGCCGGCAGCAGCCCGGACGTGACCGAACGCCGCGAGATCGAGCTGGCCCGCGAGGAACTGCTGCAGTCCGAGCGTGCCGCGCGCAGTGCTGCGGAAAACATGGCGCGGCTGAAGGATGAATTCCTGGCCACGCTGTCGCATGAGCTGCGTACGCCGTTGACTACCATCCTCGGCTGGAGCGAATTGCTGCTGCAGCGCGTGGACAACACCAGCCCGCTGTACAAGGGCCTGAACGTGATCGCCAACAGCGCCGGTGCGCAGAAGCGGCTGATCTCGGACATGCTCGACCTCAGCAGCATGCTGCTGGGCAAGGTGCAGCTGGAGGTGGAAGTGCTGGACCTGTGCGCGGTGCTGGGTGAGGCGATCGGCGCGCAGGAACTGGTGGCCGAAGGCAAGGCGCTGGACGTGCACCTGCAGCTGCCCGCGCAACCCAGCCTGGTGCTGGGCGACGCCACGCGCCTGCAGCAGGTGTTCTGGAACCTGCTCTCGAACGCGATCAAGTTCACCCCGGCTGAAGGCCGCATCGACCTGCAGCTGCGGGCCGACGGCAACTACTGGGAGATCACCGTGCGTGACAGCGGTGATGGCATCGCACCCGAATTCCTCAATCATCTGTTCAGCCGCTTCCGCCAAGCCGACGGCACCACCACCCGCCGCCATGGCGGCCTGGGCCTGGGCCTTGCGATCGTGCAGCAGCTGGTCGAACTGCATGGTGGCACGGTCACTGCGGCCAGCGAGGGCCACGGCCACGGCGCGACCTTCACCGTGCGCCTGCCCCAGCATGTTCCCGATGCCGAACGGCGGCCGCTGCGTGAAGTGATCAGCGGGCCGATCCTGGAGCCGGTGATCGTCGAGCCGTATCCGCTGCGCGGCATGCATGTGCTGGCGGTGGAAGACCAGCCGGAAGTGCTGGAGTACTTGCGGCGCATGCTGGAAGAGCAGGGCGCCAGCGTGTCTGCGGCCAGTTCGGCCGGCGAAGCGCTGGCACTGCTGGCCGACACCGGCCACCTGCAATACCACGTGCTGCTGACCGACATCGGCATGCCGGGCATGGATGGCTATGGGCTGGTGCGCACCTTGCGCGAGGACATGGGCGTGGACGCGGCGGCCTTGCCTGCGGTGGCGGTGACTGCACTGGCGCGTGCCGACGACCGTCGCCGCGCGCTGGCCTCGGGCTTCCAGGAGCATGTGGCCAAGCCGTACTCGGTAGCGCAGCTGGTGGCTGCCGTGCGCAAGGTGCAGGTGCCGCGCGCGGACAGCGCGCTGCACTGAACATTCACGGCCGATAGGCGACCCTGCAGTCAGGAGGTCGCCGATGTCCCGTATAGCTCCACGTATCCACACCGATCCGGCGCAGATCGCGCGCCTGGAAGCCCTGCTGCCGCAGCTGGATGGCGAAACGCAGGTGGAACTGATTCTGCACGATGGCCGCCGCCTGCTCGGCACGGTGGCGGTGAGGCCAACTGTGCAGCAATACCGCAACGCCGCTGGTGATGAAGGCAGCAACGGCCAGTTGCGCCTGGATGACTACGACACGCCGGTGCAGCAGCACCATGTGTGGCTGGATGAAATCGCCAGTATCAACCGCCTGCCACCCAAGGCGCCTTGATCCGAGGTAGAGCCGAGCCCACGCTCGGCTCTGCCGCCGTCCGAGCGTGGGCCAGGGCGCTACGGATGTGTCAATGCTCGAACAACGTCGGCGTCGCCTCGAATCGGCGTGCGTACGCCCGCTCCTCTGCAACCCTCGCCACCTCGTCATCGGCCAGGTCCGGTGCCCCATAGACGGCGTAGGCAACGCTGCCGTCGGCACCATGACCGATCTGATGCAGCCGGTAGCGCGAGTGGCCGCCGCCGGTGTCCTCGGGGTAGTGCACGGGCGGATGGCTGCCTTCCAGGTCCATTTCACTGTTGTCGACCACGCCACCGACGAACAAGGCTCGCATGCAGGTTCTCCTGGGTTTCCGGGGGAGCCTCTACCCTGAACGTTTCAATGTTTCTGGCGGATCAAGGCCCCGTTCGGGTTTCGCAAAGCGGGCTGCCGGGGCCGGCCCGGCCAAGCCGGTACAATGGACGGCCCTCACGCTTGAAGTACCCGCGCCGATGGCCTCCAGCGACGACGCCCCCCTGCAGACCCTGCTCCTGCCGTTCTCCCAAGGCGCCCTGCGCTGGCCGGAGGGCCCGGTGGCCTTCCTGCGTGCCCGCGATGGCTGGCCATTGCGCGAAGTGGCCGGCAACCGCGAGGTGCATTGCGAACAGAGCTTCGCCCCGTTCGCGCAACCGCTGCAGCAGGCTGCCGGTTGGACCGTCAGCGGGCAGCTGGATGACGCGGCCGGCAAGGGCCGCTACCCGTTGGTGCTGGTGCTGCCGCCGCGCCAGCGCGAAGAAGCCCGTGCGCTGTTCGCCCGTGCGCTGGCGCTGGTCGCCGACGGCGGCCGCATCGTTGCCTGCCAGTCCAACAACGAAGGTGCGCGTTCGGGCGAGGGCGACCTCAAGCAGTTGGCCGGCCTCGGTGGCTGCCTGACCAAGAACCACTGCCGCGTGTACTGGACCGCCCCGCTGCAGCGCCAGCACGACGTTGACCTGGCCAGGCGCTGGTCGGCGCTGGATGCGGTGCGCCCGATCGTGGGCGGTCGCTTCCTCAGCCGCCCGGGCGTGTTCGCCTGGGATCGCATCGATCCGGCGTCGGCGCTGCTGGCCGAGCACCTGCCGGCCGACCTGGCCGGACGCGCCGCCGACCTCGGCGCCGGCTACGGCTACCTGTCGCGCGAGCTGCTGGAACGCTGCCCGAAGATCACCGCGCTGGACCTGTACGAGGCCGAGCAGCGCGCACTGGCGCTGGCCGAGCTCAATCTGGCGCCGCCACCGCGCCCGCTGCCGCTGCGCTTCCTGTGGCAGGACGTCACCGCCGGCATCGAGCCGGGCTACGACGTCATCATCAGCAACCCGCCGTTCCACACGCCGTCGCGCGCTGACCGCCCGGACATCGGCCAGCGCTTCATCGCCGTGGCTGCGCAGGCATTGCGCCCGGGCGGGCGCCTGTACGTGGTGGCCAACCGCCACCTGCCTTACGAGCACACCCTCAACGACAGCTTCGGCGCGGTGCGCGTGGTCGCCGAACGCGACGGTTTCAAGCTGGTGGAAGCAGTGAAGGGGAAGGGCAAGTGAAGCTGGTCAAGCACATCGCCAACCTGGGCTATGGCAGCCGCAAGCAGGTGCAATGGATGTTCCGCGAAGGCCGCGTCACCGACGCCGATGGCGAGGTGCTGTATGCCGACGACCAGGTGCCGCATGACGCCATCCGGGTCGATGGCGAGCCGCTGGACCCACCGCCGGGGCTGTCGATCGCGCTGCACAAGCCGGCCGGCTACACCTGTTCGACCAAGGACACCGGGCGCCTGATCTACGACCTGCTGCCGCCGCGCTTCCGCGAGCGCGATCCGGTGCTGTCCACGGTCGGCCGCCTCGACCGCGAGACCAGTGGCCTGCTGTTGCTGACCGACGATGGTGGCCTGCTGCACCGGATCATTTCGCCGAAGTCGAAGCTGCCGAAAGTCTATGAGGTCGAGTTGAGCGAGGACCTGCGCGGCGACGAGGTGGCGCTGTTCGCCAGCGGCACGCTGATGCTGGAATCGGAGAAGACGCCCCTGCTGCCGGCTGAACTGGAGGTGCTGGATGCGCGCCGTGCGCGGCTGGTGCTGCACGAAGGCCGCTACCATCAGGTACGCCGCATGTTCGCCGCCACCGGCAACCACGTGCAGGCCCTGCATCGCAGCCGCGTCGGCGGGCTGGACCTGCAGGGGCTGGACGAGGGGCAATGGCGGCAGCTCACTTCCACCGACCTGGATACGCTGTTCGCTTCATGACCAACATTGCTGCGCTGCCGTTCCTCCCCGACGCCGTCATCTTCGACATGGATGGCCTGATGATCGACAGCGAGCGCGTTTCGCTGGCCTGCTGGAGCCAGGCCGCCGACGAGTTCGGACTGGGCCTGGATGAAACGGTGTTCCTGCGCATGGTCGGCCTCGGCGACCGCGATTCGCACGCGCTGCTGCGCGCGCAGGGCATCGAGGACAGCGTGATCGATGCGGTGGCCGCACGTTGCCACGACCTGTATGAGGCACGCACACAGACCGGGTTGCCGTTGCGTCCGGGCATCCTGGAACTGCTGGAGCTGCTGAAAGTGCACGCGGTACCGCGGGCGGTGGCCACCACCACGCGGCAGCCGCGGGCCAACCGCAAGCTGGCCGCTGCTGGCCTGCTGCCGTATTTCGATGCGGTGATCACCAGTGGCGACGTGGCGCGGCCGAAGCCGGCGCCGGATATCTACCTGCTGGCCGCGCAGCGGCTGGGCCAGGCCCCGGAACGCTGCCTGGCGCTGGAAGACTCACCGGCCGGTACGCGCGCAGCATTGGCGGCCGGCATGACCGTGATCCAGGTGCCGGACCTGGTGCATCCTGATGAAGAGCTGCGCGCACTGGGCCACCGCATCGTTGGGTCCCTGGTGGACGCGCACGCGCTGCTGCTGCCGTTGCTGCCGAAGTAAGGTGGGTGCCGACCGTTGGCCGGCACTGAGCCGAGCATGGCTCGGCTCTACATCTATTGGTGGGTGCCGACCGTTGGTCGGCACACCTGCCCCCATCACACCCGTCCGAACACCAACGCGGCGTTTGTGCCACCGAAGCCGAAGCTGTTGGACATCACCGTATCCAGTTTCTGCTCGCGGCTCTCGCGCAGGATCGGGAAGCTCTCCACCTTCGGGTCCAGCTCGCCGATGTTGGCCGAACCGGCAACGAAGCCATCGCGCATCATCAGCAGGCAGTAGATTGCCTCGTGCACGCTGGCTGCACCGAGCGAGTGCCCGGACAACGCCTTGGTCGAAGACAGCGGCGGCACCGCATCGCCGAACACTTCGCGGATCGCGTTGAGCTCGGTGACATCGCCCAGCGGGGTCGAGGTGCCGTGGGTGTTCAGGTAGTCCAGCGGGCGATCGACACCCTGCAGCGCCATCTTCATGCAGCGCACCGCACCTTCACCGGAGGGCGCGACCATGTCGGCACCGTCGGAGGTGACGCCATAGCCGATCAGCTCGGCATGGATGTGAGCACCGCGTGCGACGGCGTGGTCGTAATCCTCCAGCACCAGCATGCCGCCACCACCGGCGATGACGAAGCCGTCGCGGTCCTTGTCGTAAGGGCGCGAGGCACTGGCCGGGGTTTCGTTGAAGCTGGTCGACAGGGCACCCATCGCGTCGAACATCACGCTCATCGACCAGTGCAGGTCTTCGCCACCGCCGGCGAACATGATGTCCTGCGCACCGTGCCGGATCATGTCCGCAGCGGCGCCGATGCAATGCGCCGAGGTCGCGCAGGCAGCCGACAGCGAGTAGCTGACGCCCTTGATCTGGTAGGCCGTGGCCAGGCAGGCCGAGACCGTCGAACACATCGTGCGCGGCACCATGTACGGGCCGACCTTGCGCACGCCACGTTCGCGCAGCAGGTCGACGGCACCGATCTGCCATTCGCTGGAGCCGCCACCGGAACCGGCGATCAGGCCCGTGCGCAGGCTGCTGACCTGCTCGGGGCTGAGCCCGGCATCGGCGATGGCATCGCGCATGGCCAGGTAGGCGAAGGCCGCCGCGTCGCTCATGAAGCGCTTCTGCTTGCGGTCGATCAAGGCGTCCAGGTCGAGGTCGACGCGGCCACCGACCTGGCTGCGCAGGCCTGCTTCGGCGTGGTCGGCCAGGGCGGTGATGCCCGAGCGTCCTTCACGCAGCGCGGCCGAAACGGTATCCAGATCATTGCCGAGGCAGGACGTGATGCCCATGCCGGTGATGACGACGCGACGCATCAGAAGCTCCCGGTTTCGGTGAACAGGCCGACGCGCAGGTCGCGCGCGCTGTAGATTTCGCGGTCGTCCACGTACATGCGGGCGTCCGACTGGGCCATCACCAGCTTGCGGTTGATGACCCGGCTGATGTCGATCTCGTAGCGTACGAGCTTGGCGTCCGGCAATACCTGGCCGGTGAACTTCACCTCGCCACAGCCCAGCGCGCGGCCCTTGCCGGGTGCACCCAGCCAGGTCAGGAAGAAGCCGGTCAGCTGCCACATGGCATCCAGGCCCAGGCAGCCTGGCATCACCGGGTCGCCGATGAAGTGGCAGCCGAAGAACCACAGGTCCGGGCGGATATCCAGTTCGGCGCGTACCATGCCCTTGCCATGCGGTCCGCCGTCCTCGCGGATGTCGGTGATGCGGTCGAACATCAGCATCGGGTCGTTGGGCAAACGGCCGGCGGCGGTGCCGAACAGTTCACCGCGTGCGCTGGCCAGCAGCTGTTCGCGGTTGAACGCGTGGAGACGGGTCATGAAGCACAATCCTGGAAGCGGAGAACAGGGAAACAAGCGCCCGAGAATGCCCGTGGAAACTGTCCCGATCAAACATTTCAACCGTACGCAACCGTAGTGTTTTCAAGGGAATACGCGCATCCTGTTGATGTGCAACGACCATACTTCGGCGTGTGGCCCACCCGGCCCGGCCCCGCCTTTTCCACCTGACATGACCCGACTGCGCAAGATCATCCACGTTGACATGGACGCGTTCTACGCGTCGGTGGAGCAGCGCGACGATCCGTCACTGCGCGGCAAGCCGGTGGTTGTGGCATGGCGCGGCGCACGCTCGGTGGTGTGCGCGGCATCGTACGAAGCACGCGTGTTCGGCGTGCGTTCGGCCATGCCGGCAGTGCGGGCCGAACGCCTGTGCCCGGATGCGATCTTCGTGCCGCCCGACTTCGCACGTTACAAGGCGGTGTCACGCCAGGTGCGCGAGGTCTTCCTGCGCCACACCGACCTGGTTGAGCCGTTGTCGCTGGACGAAGCCTACCTGGACGTGACCGAGCCGAAGAGCGGCATCGAACTGGCGACCGATATCGCCCGTACCATCCGCATGCAGATCCGTGAGGAGACGAACCTGACTGCTTCAGCCGGGATCGCGCCGAACAAGTTCCTGGCCAAGATCGCCTCGGACTGGCGCAAGCCCGATGGCCAGTTCGTGATTCCGCCGCAGCGGGTGGACGCCTTCCTGCTGCCGTTACCGGTGAGCCGGGTGCCTGGCGTCGGCAAGGTGATGGAAGGCAAGCTGGCCGCGCGCGGCATCGCCACCTGCGGCGACCTGCGGCAGTGGGCACTGATCGATCTGGAAGAAGCGTTCGGCAGTTTCGGCCGCAGCCTGTACAACCGCGCACGCGGCATCGACGAGCGGCCGGTGGAGCCGGACCAGCAGGTGCAGTCGATTTCCTCGGAGGACACGTTCGCCGAAGACCTGCTGCTGGAAGACCTGACCGAGGCCATCGTGCAGCTGGCAGAGAAGACCTGGAAGGCGACCCGCAAGACCGAGCGTGTCGGCCATACCGTGGTGCTGAAGCTGAAGACCGCGCAGTTCCGCATCCTCACCCGCAGCTTCACCCCGGAGCGCCCGCCGGAATCGATGGAAGAACTGCGCGACATCGCGCTGGCCCTGCGCGCCCGCGTCGACCTGCCGGCGGAGACGCGCTATCGGCTGGTGGGTGTCGGGCTGGGTGGCTTCCGCGAAAAGGAACCGGTGGTGCAGGGCGAGTTGTTCGAGCACGGACCA
>NZ_JAOCGL010000087.1:0-17593 GCF_029842485.1 Stenotrophomonas sp. GD03777 | reverse complement strand
CCAACCCACCCCACCACGGAGGGGCTCCGCCGTTCGCCGACCCTCGCCGAAGGCGCGCTTTCCTCGCAAGAAAAAAATTTCCAACAGACGTGTCGATTCCCAGCCCCCTGGTTCGTTGTACCCAGTGAAGGGCACGCACCACGCGTCCCACGGGAGACCAAAATGAAAGTGATGGTGATCGTGAAGGCCAACGCCGACTCCGAAGCCGGCCGCATGCCCAGCGAACAGGAACTGTCCGAAATGGGCGCCTTCAACGAACAACTGGTGGCCGCCGGCATCATGCTGGCCGGTGAAGGCCTGCACGCCACCCAGCGCGGCCGTCGCATTCATTTCGGCGCCGGGGCACCCAAGGTCGAGGCCGGTCCGTTCGGTCCTGCCAGCGAACAGATCGCCGGCTTCTGGCTGTGGGAGGTGCGGTCGCTGGACGAGGCCGTTGAATGGGCCAGCCGTGCGCCGTTCGGCGAGGGCGGCACGCTGGAGCTGCGTCCCCTGATCTCCGCAGAAGACTTTGGTGAAGCCTTCACCCCCGAATTACAGCAGCAGGAACAGCGTCTGCGTGCACAGCTGGAAGGCTGACCCGATTCCTCTCCCAACCGGGCACGCCCCGGCACTACCACCCTGAACCGCACAACGGAGTATTGCCATGAGACTGATTCCCTTCCTCGGCTTCAGCGGCCAGGCCCACGAGGCAATGGCGTTCTATGCCAAGGCACTCGGTGGCCAGGTCACCTCGGAAATGAAGTACCGCGACATGCCGCCCTCCGATGGCTCGCCGGGCTGCAACGAAATGCCGCCGGAAACCCTCGACCACGTTGCGCACAGCCAGCTGGAAATCGGCAGCGCCATCGTGATGGCGGCCGACGGTCCCGGCGGTGGCGAGGGCGGCTCGACCACCATCAATGTCGACGTCGACAGCATCGAAGAAGCCGAACGCGTGTTCGCCGCGCTGGCCGAAGGTGGCCAGGTGCAGATGCCGATCGGCGAAACGTTCTGGGCACATCGCTGGGGCATGCTGATCGACCGTTACGGCAAGCCGTGGATGGTCAACTGCATGAAGCAGTCCTGATCCCGCCTCTGTCATCCACAAGGAGCTTCAACGATGAGTGCACCACAACCGCAGATGATCTTCGTCAACCTGCCCGTGCAGGACCTGGAGAAGTCCAAGGCGTTCTTCACCGCGCTGGGCTACAGCTTCAATCCGACCTACACCAACGACGACGCGGCCGGCATGGTCATCAGCGAAAGCATCTACGTGATGCTGCTGACCCAGCCCTTTCTCCAGCAGTTCACCAACAAGCCGATTGCCGACGCGCACACCCACACGGAAGTGATCAATGCGCTCTCGGCACCCAGTCGCAAGGCCGTTGACGAGCTGGTGGACAAGGCACTGGCCGCCGGCGCCAGCGAGCCGCAGCCGGCGCGCGACCTGGGCTTCATGTACCAGCGCGGCTTCCAGGACCTGGATGGCCATCTCTGGGAAATCGCACACATGGACGGCGAGCCGGGCTGACGGCCGCCGCAGGAGAACCCGCATGGCTTACGTGGACGCTTACGTGCTGCCGTGCCCGCAGGACAAGGTGGCGGCCTACCGCCGCCTTGCCCGCAAGGCCGGCGCGGTGTGGAAGGACCATGGCGCGCTGCAGTACATGGAATGCGTGGCCGACGATGTGGAGCCGGGCAAGAGCACCTCGTTCCCGCGCGCGGTCAAGGCGAAACCGGGCGAGACGGTGATCGTCGCCTTCGTGGTGTTCCGCTCGCGCGCGGCACGCGACCGCATCAACGCAAAGGTGATGGCCGACCCGCGGCTGGCGTCGCTGGGCCCGAAGGACATGCCGTTCGATACCCGGCGCATGTTCTGGGGTGGCTTCAAGCCGATTGTTGAAGCGTGAGCTGCGGCGCTTGTGCGGGCCGGGCGTGCGTGCTGTGATCGGCGCATGCTCGAGCCCGCACTGACGCAGCGTCTGGAAACCCTCTGGCGGATGGAGTCGCCAGTGCTGATCGCGCGCCTGGCGCGGCTGCTCGGTGGCGATGTCGGCCGTGCCGAGGAACTGGCCCAGGACACCTGGCTGGCCGCGCTGGAGCGTTGGCCGGAGCAGGGCATCCCGGACAACCCCGGAGCCTGGCTGATGACCACCGCGCGCAACCGTGCCATCGATGTGCTGCGCCAGCACCAACGCGTGGCTCAGCAGCACGCGCAATGGGGCGAGGAACTGCATCCGGCGGCGCTGCCGGCACCCGATGACAGCCAGGCGCTGGAGGACGACCTGGGCGATGACCTGCTGCGGCTGATGTTCGTGGCCTGCCATCCCGTGCTGCCGGCCGATGCGCGCGTGGCGCTCACCCTGCGCCTGCTCGGTGGCCTGACCACCGTGGAGATCGCGCGCGCGTTCCTGCAGCCGGAACCGACCATCGCCCAGCGCATCGTGCGCGCCAAGCGCACCCTGACGCAGAAGCAGGTGCCCTATGAAGTGCCGCGCGCGGAGGCGATGCCGGAGCGCCTGGCCTCGGTGCTGGAGGCGATCTACCTGGTGTTCAACGAAGGCTATGCGGCCAGCGCCGGCGACGACTGGATGCGCCCGGCGCTGTGCGAGGAAGCGCTGCGGCTGGCCCGCGTCCTGGCCCATCGGTTGCCGGTGCCGCCGGTACTGGGCCTGCTGGCGCTGATGGAGCTGCAGGCCTCGCGCGCAGCGGCGCGGGTGGACGCGCAGGGCGTGCCGGTGCTGCTGGACCAGCAGAACCGCGCACGCTGGGATTGGCTGCAGATCGAACGTGGGCAGCAGGTGCTGGCGCGTGCGCTGGCCGCGGGTGGTGGCGACGATCCCTACGTGCTGCAGGCGCGCATTGCGGCCTGCCATGCAGCGGCGCGCCGCCCCGAGGATACCGATTGGCCGCGCATTGCTGCGCTCTATGCACAGCTTCTGCAGGTGCAGCCTTCGCCAGTGGTGGCATTGAACCGGGTGGTGGCGATCCTGCGCAGCGACGGTCCCTTTGCCGCCTGGGCGCAGCTGCAGCCCTTGCTGGTCGACGCGCGCCTGCGTGACTACGCGCCGCTGCAGGTGGTGCGTGGCGAGCTGTTGCAGGCACTGGGGCGCGAGCAGGATGCGCGTGACGCTTTTGGCGAGGCGGCTCGGCTCAGCCAGAACCAGGCCGAGCGTGGACTGTTGCGGCAGCGGGCGGGCCTGCCCCCCACGGACTGAGCCGACAAGGACAGCACTTGTCGCCGCGCGCCTTAGCGGCTATGTTTCGCGCCCAGCGGACGCATCAGCGCCCGCATTCCGTGCGTATTGACCGAGGAGCGGTTGGATGTATTCAAGGACGAAGAGCGCATCGCGCGCTTTTGCGCGCCTGCTTGCCTGTGCCCTGTGCCTGGCCGTATGGCCGATGGCCGTGCAGGCCGCGGACAAATCGCAGCAGGCCTATTGGGCCGGTTTTGCCTATACCGCTGACGCCGCCGCCGTGCAGGCGACCACGCCACATGCGCATGCGGTGCTGGAACGGCGTGGCCTGATCCCGCTGAACCAGACGCTGGCGCAGTCGCTCAAGCGCCGCGCACCGGCCCACCTGGAGCTGATCGACCAGCCGGTGGCGATGCTCGACGGCACCACCAGCGCCACCGTGCTGGCCGCCGCGCTGGACCGCGAACTGGTCTCGGTCGAGCCGATCGGTGACCAGTACAAGGTGCTGGTGGAAGTGGCGCTGCAGGCGTTGTTCTTCGACTTCCGCGAGCGCCAGGTGATCGCGTCCTATCCGCTGACCCTGCAGCGCATCGACGTGCAGGATTACCGACCGGACAACGACGATATCGACGCGATCGTCGCCGATCTGCTGTATGGCGGCGCCGATACCAGCCTGTCGCAGGTGCTGGCGGCCAGCCTCGCCCAGGCCAGGTTGCCCGACGCGGCGGTGCGCCGTCTGCAGGTCGGAGGTGTAACCCTGTCCGACGCGGTCCGCGCCAAGCTGCCCGATCCGAAGTGGGAAGCGCCGCTGCGCGCCACCCTCGCCCATGAACTGTCCAAGACGCTGTCGTCCAACACCGGCGTCGGGCTGCTGCCGCCGGCCTCGGGCCAGGCGATCGGTGGCGCGATGGCTGCCCGCTTTGCCGACGGCAAGGTCTACCAGCTGAAGATTCCCGAACCCGACTACGTCATCAACCTGCAGGTCGATGCATTGAAGAACGGCGTGATCGAGGAAACCCCGGCGATGAAGACGATGCTGTTCGGCGCCTTCTTCACCGCCAGGGTGACCGAACCGTTCTCGGGGAAGGTCTATTTCGAACAGCCGCTGCGCAAGGGGGCCACCAAGGTGGTTCCGGCCACGCAGTGGCAGGTCGACCAGTGGTCGGCCAGCTACGAAACCCTGCTGGCCGGGCTCGATGCCTTCGCCGGCGCCGCCGCCAAGCGTGCCGATTCGCGCGCCTGGCTGGACGAACAGAAGCCGGGCGGCCGCCCGTTGCAGCAGCAGACCCAAGCCCTCCAGGAGTTGATCAAGTCATGTCGTTGATGCGTACCATCCTGCTCATCCTCATCGCGCTGGTGGTGGCCTCGCCGGTCGCTGCGCAGACCGCGAGTTCGCGCGGCACCGGCTCGGCCAGCTACGGCCTGCGCCTGAGTGCCGATACCCGTGCCCAGGCCCTGAACAAGGCCAAGGTCAACGCCCTGGAGGCATACATCGCCGAAACCGGTGCGGCCAAGCTGCGCCTGTTCGAAGCGCGCCGCGCCGAGTTCATCGGCGAGATCGACCGCTACGTGCTCAGCGCGGTGCAGCTGTCGGACACCGAAGACAAGAAGGCCAAGACCTACACCGTCACCGTCCGTGCCGAGATCAACACCACCCTGCTGCAGACCAAGCTGGATGCGGGTTCGGCCGTGGCCGGTGCCACCGCCGCGCAGCGCTCGCTGCTGACCTTCCTGTTCATGGCGCGCTCGCAGGACACCGTGCAGTCGTTCCAGGACAAGGAGTACCGCCGCGTCGACGCCAGCAGCAGCTACAGCGAGAACACCCGTGAGGGCGACAGCTTCCGCGGCAACTCGGTCAGCACCAACGGCAGCATCAACCAGAATGGTTCGGTGTCGGTCACCAGCGGCGGCAGCACCACCGCGCGCGCCGACAACATCACCTGGAAGGTGGCCAACGCCGCCGAGGTCAACACCGCGATGACCGGGGCCTTCAGCGCCGCGGGCTACGAAGTGGTTGAAGCCGAATACGTGGAAGGCGAATCGCGTGGCCTGCTCAGCATCGAGCGCATCCGCAAGGACTTCAGCACCGGCAACGACCTGGCCCCGGCCACCCTGCGTGACACCGCCAACGGCATCCGTGCGGCCAACATTCCGTACATCGCCGTCGGCACCCTCGACATCGGCATGCGCGACCGTGATCCGGCCAGTGGCAACACCCGCGTGTTCGTCACCGTCACCGGCAAGGTGCTGGATGTGACCGGTCGTTTCCCGCGCACCGTGTCGTCGGTCGGCCCGGTGCAGTTCTCCGGCACCGGCCCGAATGAAACCGTGGCCCGTACCAATGCCCTGCAGCTGGCTGCCGAAAAGGCCGCCCAGCAGATGATCAACGAACTGAACGTCAAGGCGGTCCGCTGATCCGCCGCCCCGTGGGTGCCGAGCGCGCTCGGCATCCACCGGGGCTTACCGATTCCCCACGTGCCGCACCGCGGCCGTCTCTCCCAAAGGACTCTCACATGATCCGCAATACCGCTCTTGTCCTGGCCATCGCGGCCGCCACCCTGTCGATGCCGGCGCACGCTGGCCTGGGCAAGCTGAAGGACCTGGCCGGCGCCGCCACCGGTACCTCCAGCAGCAGCGCCTCCAGTGCCGCCGCACCGGATGAAGCCGCGCAGGAAGCACTGGTGCGTCGTTTCGTCAGCTCGCAGTCGCACTCGCTGCAGGCCCAGACCTCGTTCGCCCGTGCCTTCGGCCTGGCCGAGCAGGTGCAGCTGCTGGAAGCCGAGCGCCAGGCGCTGTCGTCGGGTTCGGTCAGCGTCGATGCGATGAAGAAGTCGGTGTCGGTCAGCGAAGCCGCCCAGGCCGCGATCGACGAGCGCCAGGCCGCGCAGCCGGAGCTGAACGCTGAATCCAAGCAGCACTATGCCGAAGGCCTGGTCTCGCTGCTGGCGTCGGCTGCCGAAGCGCAGAAGCTGGGCGGCGAAGCCAGCAACTTCACCGCCGGCATGAAGAACCTGGGCGCCACCCAGATGGCCACCGTCGGCCGCAAACTGGCTGCCGGTGCATGGGTGGCCAAGGAATCGCCGGGCTTCATCCAGGGCCTGTACGGCTCGACCAAGTCGGCCGTGACCTTCGCCAAGAAGAGCAAGGTGAAGGTGCCGTCGAACGCCGATTCGATGCTCGACTCGATCTGATCCGAGGATCAACCCCATGCGTACGACCTCCCGTTTGATCGGCCTGGGCCTGGCCGCCGTGCTGCTTGCAGCCTGCGGCAAGCAGGACACCCCGGCCGCCGATGCGCCCACACCCGCCAAGGACAAGGCAACCAGTGCACTGGCCAGCAATGCGCCAGTGGAAGCAGCGCCCCTGCGTGGCACGCCGGATTTCGGCGGCACCACCCAGGTCGCGCGCGAGGCCGACGGCATCGGCAGCACCCCGGAACTGGCGGTGCTGGCGGCGCTGCAGTCGGCGGTGGCGCAGGTCAACGGTGTACGCGTGGCCAGCCAGATGCAGGGCCTGCGCGCAGGCCTGCATGTGGACGTGGATGACGAACACGTCGGCGATATCCGCGCCGACGCGTTCACCCAGCAGATGATCGCCGGCTCGCAGGGCGCGGTGCTGGGCTATGAAATCCTGTCGCAGGACGAAGTGCGGCAGCTGGACGAGGAAACCATCGCGCGCGTGCGCGCCAGCGATGAAGGCTGGAGCTTCAAGGGTTCGGCCTCTGCCAGCGCCTCTGGCGAAGCCACGGCCAAGGGCGGCGGTGCCTCGGCCAGTGTCAAGGAGCGCTACGACGAGAAGGTCAGCGTCGATGCCAAGCGTGGCGCAAGCTCGTTCGATTCCGACGTGACCCACCGCAGCATGCGCAGCTACTGGAAGGTACGCGTGCGTGCCCAGATCGCCCAGTACCGCGCACCGGACGAGCAGGGCAAGCCGAAGATCGTGGTCGCGCTGCCGCGTACGAAGGCCGGCAGCTATGCCGTGGGCGATGGCCGCGTGAGCGCCGATGAAGTGGCCGACGCGATCCGCGCACGCCTGTCCGACACGCTGACCCAGACCCAGCGCTTCATCGTGCTGGATCGCGAGTTCGGCGACGAACTGCAGGCCGAGATCGACCACATCAACAGCGGCAACGTGCGTTTGCAGGACACTGCCCGCGTCGGCCAGCAGCTGGCGACCGACCTGATCCTGATCCCGACCATCGAACGCTTCGAGTACCCGCGCAGCGTGCGCAACCTGCGCATGTCCGACCGTCAGGTGACCTCATACTCCGGTGGCGGCCGCATCACCCTGCGCCTGGTCAACGCCACCACTGGCCAGGTGGTGATGTCCGACAGCTTCGATCACCAGTTGGCCTCGACCGGCCCGAGCACCCTGCCGCGTGTGGTCAACGGCCGCAACATGGCTGCGGCGATGATGGAATCGCTGTCCGGCCAGATCGGCACCAGCATCGTCACCACGCTGTTCCCGGTGTCGGTGGTGTCGGTGGACGGTGACCAGGTGGTGCTGAGCCAAGGCGGTGACACCGTGCAGGCCGGCCAGCGCTGGCAGGCTGTGCGCCTGGGCGAGGAACTGAAGGACCCGCAGACCGGCCGTTCGCTGGGCCGCAGCGAACACCCATGCTGCACCATCCGCATCGACCGCGTGGCTGCACAGACCTCGTACGGCACCATCGAAGACGGCGTTGACGCGATGCGCGGCGGCTTCCGTCCGGGCCAGATCGAACTGCGCCAGAAGCTGGGCAGCAAGCCGGCTGCCGCCGCTGCTGGCGCAACGGCCTCGGCAGCACCGGCTACCGCCGCGCGCCCGGTGGCCAAGCCGAAGCCCAAGCCTGCTGCCGCCCCGGCCGAAGACCCGAACTGGTAACACGCCCAAGCAACACACAGATGGGGTCAGAGCCCTTTCCTGCCGGGAAAGGGATCTGACCCCTTCGTGTTTCCGTCCGTGTTGACCAAGGTCGACACCCACCAACAGCAGCAGAGATCTGTCGAAGGCGGGGTGGGTCCGGTTGCGTGGGTGTCCGCGGCATGAATGCCGCGGCCAAGCCCCCAAGGGTGAGGGCGCTTTGCTTGCGAAGCATTGCTTCGCAAGCGCCCGAACGCACAGCCGCCAGCGGCTGGGCCGGACCGCGGAGCGGGGTTTACGGCGTCCCCCGCAACCGGACCCACCCCGCCATCCCACCGAATGCCTGCTTCTGCTGTTGCTGTTGCTCCAGCTGTTGCTGCTGCCCTGGCTTCGGCGGGTGCAGGGCGCAGCCCTGCCGAATCCCATTACACTCCAGAGAGATTTCCCTGCTGGAGAGAGCAATGAAACGAGTGGTACTGGGCGTGCTGGCCCTGTCGGTGTCGAGCGCACTGATGGCGGCCACCCCGAAATTCGATGGCGCGCGGATCTCCGCCGACGTCAAGGAACTGGCCTCCGACGCCTACGAAGGCCGCTCGCCGGCCACCGCCGGCGAAGAGAAGACCATCGCCTACCTCAGCAAGCAGTTTGCCGACGCCGGTCTGCAGCCGGGCGGCGACCTCAAGGACGGCAAGCGCCTTTGGACCCAGGCCGTGCCGCTGCGCAAGGGCGACATCGTCGGCACACCGCAGCTGGCGCTGCACCAGGGCGGCAAGACTGTTGCGCTGGAGCAGGGCAAGCAGATTGCCGTGCGCGCCGCCATGAACGGCGCCAGCAACGTCGACATCAGCAAGGCCCCGCTGGTGTTCCTCGGCTATGGCGTGAAAGCGCCGGAGCGCAACTGGGACGACTTCAAGGGCGTGGACCTGAAGGGCAAGATTGCCGTCGTACTGATCAACGATCCGGACTTCGAAACCGGCCAAGGTGATTTCGACGGCAAGGGCATGACCTATTACGGCCGTTGGACCTACAAGTACGAGGAAGGCGCGCGCCAGGGTGCACTGGGCGTGCTGATCGTGCACGAGACCGCACCGGCCTCCTATGGCTGGGCCACCGTGGCCGGTTCCAACACCAACACCATGTTCGACGTGGTGCGCGACAACCCGGCCGAAAGCCACCCGCTGCTGGAAGGCTGGATCCAGCGCGACCTGGCCGTGGAGCTGTTCCGCTCCGCCGGGCAGGACTTCGAGGCGCTGAAGAAGAAGGCGCAGCAGCGCGACTTCACCCCGGTGCCGCTGACCGGCGCCAGCCTGGACGCGAAGTACGCGGTGAAGACCGAAGTGATCACCTCGCACAACGTGGCCGCACGCCTGGAAGGCAGCCGCCATCCGGATGAGACGATCATCTACAGCGCGCACTGGGACCACATTGGCGTGGGCGAGCCGGACGCGCGCGGTGACCGCATCTTCAACGGCGCACTGGACAACGCCAGCGGTACCGCCTCGCTGCTCGAGCTTGCCCGTGGCTTCGCCAAGGAAACGCGCCCGCAGCGCTCGCTGCTGTTCCTGGCGGTCACCGCCGAGGAGAAGGGCCTGCTGGGTTCGGAGTACTACGCCACCCATCCGCTGTACCCGCTGGAAAAGACCGTGGCGGTGATCAACATGGACGGCATGGCGCCGTTCGGCCCGTCGCGTGACTTCGGCATCTACGGTGCCGCGCGTTTCGAGCTGCTGGACCAGCTGAAGGACGTGGCCAAGGGCTGGGACATCCGCTACACGCCGGACCCGAAGCCGGAAGCGGGCCTGTTCTTCCGCTCCGATCACTTCCCGTTCGCCAAGCGTGGCGTGCCGGCACTGTCCTGGTCGGCCGGCCAGGACTGGGTGGACGGTGGCGTCGCCGCAGGCAAGAAGGCCTCCGAGGACTACACCGCCAAGCGCTACCACCAGCAGGGCGACGAATGGCAGCCGGACTGGGTGTTCGCCGGTGCCGCCCGCGACCTGGAAGTGCTGTACACGCTGGGCAACCAGCTGGCCAACGCGCGCAGCTGGCCGAACTGGAGCAAGGACGAGTCGTTCCGCGCCGTGCGTGACGCCAGCGCCGACCAGCGCAAGTAAGGGCGTTCGGTAGTGCCGGCCGCTGGCCGGCAACCGCACTCGGTCCGGGCAACCGTCCCCTGAGTCAGGGGGCGGCGCCATAGGCGCGGGGGTGTGGGTGCTGGTGAGATGGGGCCCACGGCTTGCGCAGGCGAGCCGTGGGAGCGCCAGCGCGAATGCGCAGGCGCGTTCCCGGCATTTCCATAGCGGCTTCCATCCGCACTTTCCGGCCCTTCGTCGCAGGGCGCTTGCTTGCCCGGCCGGCCGCCCTATGCTCGGCTCACCCCCTTCCTCCAAGGCGCCGCCGTGTTCGCCAGCCTTTCACTCCTGTTCCGTCACCTGCTGGCCTGGGCTGCGGCGCTGTTCGTCGCTGGCATGGTCTGGAGCGGCATCTTCAGTGGCATGAACGATGGCCCGGGCTGGATTTTCGGCCTGCTGGCGATGTTCCTGATCATTTCCGCGCTGGGCAGTGCCATCACCCACATCCGCCGGGTCTGGCTGGTGGCCGGTCGCCTGGATGCCACCACCCTGTCCGGTCGCCAGCGCCGCCAGATCGAACTGCCGATGGACGCCGGCCACGCCTTTTCGGTGGTGGAGGCGGCAATCTCCGAACTACCCCGCGTGGAAGATGTGGAAAGCTCGGCCGGCAGCCTGCAGGTGCGCGCCTATGTGCGCCGGGTCGATCTCTGGAATGGCCGCCAGCCATCGCGCTGGAATCTGCCTGCGCGGCTGGCGATCAAGCGCAACAGCGTGCTGGCAACGGTCACGCCGGGGCAGGGCACCAGCACTGTTACCCTGCTGTTCGAACCCGATGCCGGCTGGTGGGCCGACCTGCTGGCGCTGGACGAGGGCAGCAACTTCGAGAACGCCGAAGCAGTCACCCGCGCGATCAGTCGCCGCGTCGCCGACCAGCGCCGCGACGAACAGGCTGCGGCCGAACAGACCCAGGTGGAAAAGGAACTGTCGGTGGCGCGCTTGAACCTGTTGCATGCGCAGGTGGAACCGCACTTCCTCTACAACACGCTGGCCAATGCGCAGGTGCTGACCCGCACCGACCCGGCACGGGCCGAACAGATGCTCGGCCACCTGATCCAGTACCTGCGCAGCTCGTTGCCACAGGTGGACGAATCGGTGTCCACGCTGGGCGTGGAGCTGGAACGCACCCGCGCCTACCTGGAGATCCTGCGCATCCGCATGGGTGCACGGCTGGCGGTGGAAGTGCAGGTGCCCAACGAACTGCATGGCGTGCACCTGCCGGCGATGGCGCTGCAGACGCTGGTGGAAAACGCGATCAAGCATGGCCTTGAACCCAAGCCCGGCGGAGGCACGATCTGGATCCTGGCGCGCGGCTTCGATGACCACGTGACGGTGACCGTGGCCGACGATGGGCTCGGCTTCGGCCAGGGCACCAGTGGTACCGGCATCGGCCTGAAGAACCTGCGCGAGCGCCTGCGCCTGACCTGCGGTGAGCAGGCCGGCGTGGCGATCGTCGCCAACTTCCCCAGCGGCGTGGCAGCGACCATGACCCTGCCGCAGTCGCACAAGGAGCGCAGCCATGCCGCTTGAAGCCCTGATCGCCGAAGACGAGGACCTGCTGCGGCAGTCACTGGTGGAGCAGCTGGGCCGGCTGTGGCCGGACCTCGCGCTAGTGGCCGAGTGCGAGGATGGTGCCAGCGCACTGGAGCAGCTGGCCGAGAAGCAGCCGGACATCGCCTTTCTCGATATCCGCATGCCTGGCATCAGCGGCATCGAGGTGGCACGCTCGCTGTCCGAGCTGAGCCCGCGCACCCAGGTAGTGTTCGTCACCGCCTACGACCAGTACGCCATCGATGCGTTCGAGCAGGGCGCGATGGATTACCTGTTGAAGCCGGTCAGCGACGAGCGCCTGCTGGCCACCCGCGAGCGCATCCTGTCGCGGCTGCCATCGACGCGCCAGGACGATGCCGTGCTGGAGCGCCTGCTGCAGCGGTTGGGCCCATCGCAGGGCGCAGCCGAGCGCCCGCCACTGGCCTGGATCACCGCCAGCAACGGGCGCGAGACGCAGCTGATCATGCTGGAAGACGTGGCCTACTTCCGCGCGGACAACAAGTACACCACCGTGGTCACCGCCACCGGCGAAAGCCTGCTGCGCACACCATTGCGCGAGCTGCTGGAAGTGCTCGATGCGCAGCACTTCCGCCAGATCCATCGTTCGACCATCGTCAACATGAAGGCGGTGGCGGCGGTCAGCCGCGACGATACCGGGCGCGGCGTGCTGCGCCTGCGCGGGCGCACGGAGACGCTGGTGGTCAGCCAGCCGTTCATGAGCCTGTTCCGCGGCATGTAGCCGCAGCAGCATCTCCTTCACCGAGGAACGAACATGCCCCGACTGTTGATTGCGTGCATTGTCGTGCTGGCGTTGGCCGGCTGCGAAAGGTCCCGCAACACCTCGATCACGCGCACCCACGCCAACGGCGTGGACACGCTGTACAGCAAGGCTACCGTCGTCGATGGCGAGGCTCGTTTCCAGTGCATTGCCAGCAGCAGTGGTGCCTGCCACTACCTGGTGCTCGATCCGGGCTGCAGCCCCGATGCGGCGTGTACCGCACCGCCGCTGCGCCGGTTCGCAGTTGCAGCAGGCAAGACCGAGGCCATGCGTGGCCTGCCCGACGGCTTCCGCCAGTGCGTCAGCCAGGACCCGATAGAACACTGCCACCGTGAGTGATCACGGTGGCAGTGTGGGTCCCCCCGCTTCCCTGAAGGCTCAGTAGGCAGGTTGCAGTGTCAGGTCGTGATGGTGCTCGGTCTCGCCCACATGGTTGAGGCGGCCGACCAGTTCGGAGTGCTGCTTCATCCGGCCGATCTCGGTCATGATGCGGATGTCCTCGTGGCGCAGTTCGCGCCTGGCGGTGACCGCCTGCTTGTAGTCCAGCACTTCCGGGTAGTGCTCGGCCAGGTCCAGCGCCTCGGCCACGTGTTCGACGCTGTCGGCCTTGGAACTGATGCGGGCGCGACTGTTGAACGCCTTCATCCAGCGCTCGAAGCCGGCCTGCTGATCGAACATGTTGGCCATGAACCAGATCACGAACAGGATCGAGACCCACGAGCCGAACACGATCACCACGCGGGTGAAGGTGATATGGAAGTCATCGCGCCACAGGTAGTTGGCGATCAGGCCCAGGATCAGCAGCGAGGCCGCCTGCCAGCCGACGATCGAGGCGATCAGCCACTGGCACTTGGCCTGGGCCAGCACCGCCACTTCATCGCGGATCTGCTGCTCGCTCAGGCTGCGCCAGTGCGCCACCTGTTTGTCGAACGGGCTGCTGTAGAGCTCGTTGTCGCGAAGCAGAATTCCCAAACCCTTGAACAAGGCAATCATGGCTGGCTCCTTGTGGAACGTGCGTCGATCAGCATTGGACGGTGTGGCAGGTCCAGTTCTAGCACTTCCAGCGGGCCGTGCAACGGGGGCAATGCCAAGCGGCGCAAGGGTTTGCCCGGCGGGGGTGAAAATTGATGCATTGCATCATCGCAGTCGCAGCCTGCGACAGGATGTCGCAGGGTGAAACGTGCTGCGGCCGCACATGAAACCGTCGCTGAGCGGGGAGGCTCGCCGCCGGAGGCGTGATCGCCGAGAATCGGAGCCAACCGCGCAAGACGCGACTGTTCTTCCGCCTTTCCTGGACCTGTGATGCCGGCTCTGCTGCAGCGACTCTCCCGCCCCGTCACCGCGCCGATCCGACGCTGGGTACTGGACGCCTTCCCGCGCGGCCAGAGCGGCATCGATTACGACCATCCGCAGGGCGACCCGGGCTGGTTCGGCCCGGACAGCGTCACCTGGCGGCTGCACGCCGAATTCCCCTCGATGCTCGCCGGTGGCCTGTGCGCGCTGATGCTGCAGACACTGCACCCACGCGCGCTGGCCGGGGTCTATGACCACTCCAATTTCCGCCAGGACCTGGTGGGTCGGCTGCGCCGCACCACGGCCTTCGTTGCCGGCACCAGCTATGCGCCCAGCGGCGAGGTGGAGGCGCTGGTGGCCAAGGTGCGCCGCATCCATGCGCAGATCCGCGGGCAGACCGCGCAGGGCGAGCCCTACGCCGCCGACGATCCGCAACTGCTGACCTGGGTGCACGTGACCGAAGCCTTCGGTTTCCTGCAGGGTTTCCGACGCTACGGGCGCGAGGTGCCGGCGCACATCGCCGATCGCTATTACGACGAGTACCGTTGCGTGGCCGAGGCACTGGGCGCGGTGGATGTGCCGCGCAGCGAAGCGGAAGTGGCGGCGTACTTCTGTGCACGTCAGCCGGAGCTGCGTGTGGATGAGCGCTCGCGCGAGGTGCTGGAGGTGCTGTCCGGCGTGCGCCTGCCGGTACCGGTGCCGGGGCTGTCGCGCGAGGTGTTCCTCGGTGCGGGCGCGGCGCTGCTGCCGGACTGGGCCGAAGGCATGCTTGAACGCAGTGGCCGCCAGCGCGCGCAGGCGGCGGCGTCTGCGAAGCTGATGCAGGGCATGGCGCCGCTGTTCCGCCGCGCACTGCCCGATGGCCTGGCCAGTCGCGCCTGTGCACGCATGGGCGCTCCGGTGGAGATCCTGCGCGAGTGGCCCGCGGTTGCCTGGTAGGTGCCAAACTTGGTTGGCACGCCTTTCACGCGGTGCCGCGGAAGCGCCAACCAAGGTTGGCAGCTACCCGCAAGTGAAACGGGCGCCTTGCGGCGCCCGTTCCGGTTACATCACCACACCTTGACCCGCTTGTCCGGGGCCAGGTACAGCTTCTGGCCTTCCTTCACCTCGAACGCCGGGTACCAGGCGTCGATGTTGCGCACGGTCAGTGCGCGGAACTGGCCCGGTGCATGCACATCGGTCAGCAGCGAGTTGCGCAGCGCCTGCTCGCGGCTCTTGCTGCGCCAGGCCTGGGCGAAGCCGAGGAAGAAGCGCTGGTCCGGGGTGAAGCCTTCCAGGGTCTGGCCCGGCTTGCCCTGCAGCGACAGCTGGTAGGCGTCGTAGGCGGTGCCCAGGCCGGCCACGTCGGCGATGTTCTCGCCCAGGGTCAGCTTGCCGTTCACATGCACGCCCGGGAACGGCTCGTAGCTGCTGAACTGCGCGGCCAGCGCATCACCGGCGGCGTTGAACTGCTTCAGGTCCTCGGCGGTCCACCAGTTGTGCAGCTTGCCGGTTTCATCGAACAGCGCACCGGCGTTGTCGAAGCCATGGCTGATCTCGTGGCCGATCACCGCGCCAATCGCACCGTAGTTCACCGCGTCGTCGGCGGCGCCGTCGAAGAACGGCGGCTGCAGGATCGCCGCCGGGAACACCAGGCGGTTTTCCAGCGGTACGTTCATCGCATTGATGGTCTGCGGCAGCATCGCCCACTCGCTGTGGTCGACCGGCTTGCCCAGCTTGGCGATGTTGCGCTGGTACTCGAACAGCTCGGCGCGCTGCGCGTTGCCCAGCGGGTCATCACGGCGGATCTCAAGGCCAGTGTAGTCGCGCCACTTCTCCGGATACCCCATGCCCACGGTCAGGCCGGTAACCTTGGCCTTGGCATGTGCCTTGGTCTGCGGCGACATCCACGACAGCGCGTCGATGCGCTTGGCGAACGCGGCGATGATGTTCTTCGCCATCTCGTCCGCGCGCTCCTTGGTCTTGGCGTCGAAGTGCTTCTCGACATAGCGCTTGCCGATGGCTTCGCCGACGGCATGGTTGGCATCATCCACGGCGCGCTTCCAGCGGTCGCTCTGCTGCGGCGTGCCGCTCAGCGCGGTGCCGTGGAAGGCGAAGCGGGCATCGGCGAATTTCTTCGGCAGGTAGGCGGCGGCACGGTCCAGCGCGTGGAAGGCCAGGTAGTCCTTCCACACCTCCAGTGGCTCGGTGGCGACCAGCCTGGACAGGCCGGCCACGGCCTTGGGCTGCCAGACGATGAAGTCCTGCTGGTTGCCCAGCGCGGCCGCATCGAGGAACGCGCTCCAGTCCATGCCCGGCGCCTTGGCATTGAAGTCGGCCTGGGTCCAGGGGTTGGCGCCCTTGGTCACATCATTGGTTTCTTCCTGGGTGGCATGCGCCTGCGCGATCTTCGTTTCCAGCGCCAGGATGCGCTGCGCCTTGCCAGCCGGGTCGGCCACACCGGCCAGCTGCAGCATCTGCGCGATGTAGGCCTGGTACTGCTTGCGCAGCTCGGCCATGCGGCCATCGCCCAGGTAGAAGTCACGGTCGGGCATGCCCAGCCCGCCCTGCACCAGGTACGGCGCGGTGCGGTCCGGTTGCAGCATGTCCACCGAGACCCACAGGCCGAACAGGCGGTCGGTGTAGAAGTTGGTGGCGTTGAGCAGGTCGACGTCGGCGCGCAGGTCGCCGCCGAGGGCGCGGGCCAGCCCGGCCTTGTCGGCGATCGCATCGATGGCCTTCAGCTGCGGCTGCACCGGCGCCAGACCGCGCTGCTCGATGCCAGCCTCGTCCATGTAGGCGGCGTAGTAATCGCCGATCAGCTTGTCGTCACCGCTGGCCTTGGTGTTGCCGGCCGCCCCTTCAAGGATGGCGCGGGTATCGGCCAGGGTCTTCTCGGCAATGACGTTGAAGCTGCCGAAGCGCGAGCGGTCGGCCGGAATCTCGGTGTTCTTCACCCAGGTGCCATTGGCGAAGCCGAAGAAGTCGTCGCCGGCGGCGATGCTGCGGTCCATGCCGCTGGCATCGAAGCCGAAACTGCCCAGCATCGGCTTGGCCGCAGCGGGGGCGGCATCGGCCGGCGCGGTGGCACCGGCGGCCGGTTCGGCCGGGCGGTCACAGGCGGCCAGGGACAGGCTGGCAACGATGGCCAGCGCCAGGGTGGGACGGCGCAGCTTGGACATGGACTTCTCTTGCAGCGGAAAACCCCAAGTCTAATCCGCTCCGGCGCCACTGGCCGCGTCCTTGCGCCGCCCGTCCTGTGCAGGATCTGGCTGAACGCGCAGACGCGATCTTCACGCCGTCACCGGGGTGGTGCATGCTGGACCCTGGAGCCCTGCGTGGACACGGGGGAGGTGGCCATGCAGGGTGGGGTCAGGCGTCAAGAATGGCGTCCGCCGGCCGTTGAGGTCGGGGACGTGGAGGATTCGTTCGCGCATGAAGCCAGCCGACTGCACAAGGAAGATCAACCGATGCCCGCGCTGAAACGGGCGTTGGCACGGCCGCTGCGCGCCATCACCTGGGGCGGTGTGCTGCTGGGCGTTCTGCTGGTGACCGGCCTGACCCTCATGCTGGTCAATGACTACCACCGCCGCCTGGAAGCGGCGCAGCGGCAGAGCCGCGCGCTGGCGGTGGGCAGCGAGCGCCTGCTGGCGCTGGAGCTGCGCAACCTGGAACGCGCCCTGTCCGGCATCGCCGCCGACGCCGCCGAGGTGTTCCGCAGTGTGCCGGTACAGGCGCCGGCCTTGATGGATGCCTCCATCGGCGGCGTGCTGCGCCGGCATGCCGAGCTGCACAGCATCGTCGTGCTCGACAGCCATGGCCGACCGCTGACGGCCGGCACGGGCGAC
>NZ_JAOCGL010000086.1:0-18004 GCF_029842485.1 Stenotrophomonas sp. GD03777 | reverse complement strand
GGTCTTCGGGGTGAGCTTCAGCAGGCGCGCCTTGCTGCCGTCTTCCAGCAGCCACAGGGCGCCATCCGGGCCCTGTTCCACTTCGCGGATGCGCTCGCCCATGTTGAAGCGTTCGGCTTCGCGCGCGCTGTCGCCATCAAAGGCCACGCGCACCAGCGAGGTGGACGACAGGCCGCCGATGAAGCCGCTGCCCTTCCACTGCGGGAACAGGCTGCCGCTGTAGATCACGAAGCCGGCCGGCGAGATCACCGGCGTCCAGGTCACCTTCGGGGCGGCGAATTCCGGGCGGGTGTCGTGGTCGGGAATCGGACGGCCGTCGTAGTGGTTACCGTTGGAAACGATCGGGTAGCCGTAGTTGGCGCCACGCACGATCAGGTTCAACTCGTCGCCACCGGCGGGTCCCATCTCATGCGCCCACAGCTTGCCGTTGGCGTCGAAGGCCATGCCCAGGATGTTGCGATGGCCCAGCGACCACACCTGTGCGGCAACCCCGCCCTGTGAGGCGAACGGGTTGTCGGCGGGCAGGCTGCCATCGTCGTTGAGGCGGATGATCTTGCCGAGGTTGCCGCCCATGTCCTGGGCCGGATCGAACTTCTGGCGCTCGCTGGAACTGATCCACAGCTTGCCGTCCGGGCCGAACGCGAGGCGATGCCCGTAGTGGCCCTCGCCGCTGACCTTGGGGCTCTGCCGCCAGATCACTTTCAGGTCCTTCAGCTGGCCACCCCCGTCGGCATCCAGTGCCAGCGTGGCCCGGGCCACCGCGGCACCGCGGGTGTCGAGCGTGCCTTCCTCGGCGTAGCTGACGTAAACAACATGATTCCGGGCGAAGTCCGGGTGCAGGATGATGTCGCCGAAGCCACCCTGGCCACCATAGGCGACCTTGGGAACGCCGGTGATTTCGTGCTTCTGCCCGTTGGCCGGGTCCAGGTGCTGCAGCGTGCCGCGCTTTTCGGTGACCAGCAGGCTGCCGTCGGGCAGGAAGGTCATCGCCCAGGGCTGGTCGAAGCGGCTGACTTCGGTGGCGGTGAACGGGCGCTGGTCGGTGGCGGTGGCTGCAGGCGCTGTGGCCTGGGCGGTACCCGAAGCCGGATCGGCGGCGTTGCAGGCGGAGGTGGCGAGGATCGGCACGAGGCCGAGGGCGAGCAGCAGGGGCGTACGGGTCATGGGTATCTCCAGGGCGGGGATGCGGATGGCCGGGCTGCCCCTTGTATACCACCGCAGCCGTTACCGTCGTGGCCCGAAGGTCCTGCGCCCCCCTGTGCGGCAGCGGCGGGATCGTCTAGGGTGGGCACGCCCGGGCAAAGCATGCCCGTCTGCCTGCCAAGGACCTGCAATGAATACTGCCATGCCTCACAAGCCCTCCACCGCCTTCATCGCCGCCTCGTGGGTGGCCCTGCTGCTGGGTGCGGCGGCGTACCTGATCGGCCTGTTCAATGCCACGATGGCGCTCAACGAGAAGGGCTACTACCTGACCCTGCTGCTGTTCGGCCTGTTCGCGGCGGTGTCGCTGCAGAAGAGCGTCCGCGACCGAGTCGAAGGCATTCCGGTCAGCGGCCTGTATTACGCGCTGTGCTGGTTCGCGTTGTTGTCGGCGCTGATGCTGCTGCTGGTCGGCCTGTGGAACGCCACGCTGGCACCCAGCGAGAAGGGCTTCTACGGCATGGCGTATGCCTTGTCGTTGTTCGGTGCGGTGGCTGTGCAGAAGAACACCCGCGACCTGATCGCCGCCGGTGGTGGCGAGAGCAAGCGCAGCGCGATCGTGCCGCCGCTGCCGGAACAGGAATGATTCGGTAGCGCCGAACCCATGCTCGGCTCAGCCGAGCATGGCTCGACCCTAAACGTGGGGCGAGAGCCGAGCGTAGGCTCGGCTCTACAGCAGCCTGGCGCTATCGCTTCAAGCGCGGATCCGCCAGCTGCGCTTCGTCCCAGCCACGGCGCACGGCGTTGCGTGCCTGCGCCCAGTCCAGGCGACTGCGGCCACGTTCGCTGGCCCAGCGCGATTCCAGTTCGCGCTCCACTTCCTCGTAGGCGCGGATCATGTCCTGCGCGCGCGCGGCATGGCCGATCCGGTAGGCCGGCTCGTAGTCCTCGAAGAACAGTTGGTCGTCGTAGTACGGCTCGGCGGTGTAGCGCTCGCGCCAATAGTCGCTGACCGCGTCGCGCGGCGTGCTGTCGTCCGGTACGCGGCCGGGAATCTGGTACTCGGTCATGAAAAGGCTCCGTTGTGGACGAAGCCTGATCGTGCCTGCGTGGCGGTTAACGGTCCGGTCCGACAGCGTGATCGCCAGATCAATCCGCCAGGCATGGCCCGGCGCTCCGTTCACCCGGCGTCCGCATCCTTGCGCGGCAGCGTGTAGATCACCGCGCCAATGACGAACGCGACCAGTGCAGCGGCGATGTTCTGCCAGCTGGCACTGGCGAACAGGGCCAGGCACAGCAGCAGCGCCAGCACCGGAATCAGCGGGCCACCGGGCAGCTTCAACGCGCCCGGGCGATCCGCGTAGCGCTTGACCAGCACCAGGACGGCGGCAGCGGTGCCGATGTAGGCGAACAGGCGCGTGGTCATCGACAGCAGGGCGAGCTGCACGAACGAACCGGACAGCGCCAGTCCGAGCGCGATCAGGCCCTGGCACAGGATCGATGCGGCCGGCGTATGAAAGCGCGGATGCACCTGCGCCAGGATCTTCGGCCCGTAGCCATCGCGGGCCAGTGCGAACAGGAATCGCGGGCCCATCATCATCGTGTTGCTGTTGGTACCCAGGATGGAGATGGTCGCGCCGATGGTGAGGATCAGTGCCAGGGCCTCGCCGCCGAAACCGGCCGCGGCGTCGGCCAGCGGCGTGGCCGAGCTGGCCAGGCCGGCCAGCGTACCCTGCGCCACCACCTGCACCGCGCCGTAGATGACGGTGACAGTGATGATCATGGTGATCAGCGCGAACGGAATATCGCGGCGTGGATTGCGGTACTCGCCGGCCGCGGCCGGGATGTTCTCGAAGCCGGCGTAGGCGTACAGCAGCAGCAGGGCGGCCTCGCCCATCCGTTGCAGGTCATGCGGGTCCGGGCGCTGGCCGGAGAAGGCCAGCTGTGGATCGATATAGAACGCGCCGATGGCCACGAACAGCAGCAGCGGCAGCATCTTGCCGATCACCAGCACCACGCCGGTGCGCGCGGCCGAGCGCACGCCGATGATGTTGACGCCGGTCAGGAAGCCCAGCGACACCACGATTACCGCGATGCGACCCATGCCGGCGCCGGCCCACGGCCAGAAGCGCGCGACCGCATCGGCCAGCGCGTTGCTCAATGCGGCCGCCGAGCTGATGCGGGTCAGCCAGATCATCCAGCCGATCTCGAACCCTGCGAAGCGGCCGAAGGCCTCGCGTGCGTAGAGGTAGCTGCCACCGGGTTCATCGAAGTAGCTGGCGGCCTGCGCGTAGCACAGCACCAGCAGCGCGACGACGATGCCAGCGGCGACCACGCCCCACAGGCTGAAGGGGCCGAGCAGGGCAACGGTGGCGGCCGGCAGCAGGTAGATACCGCTACCGATCACATCGTTGATCGACAGGCCGACGATCTGCCAGCGGCTGACCGCGCGCTGCAGCTGTGGTTCGTCCTGCGCGCTCAACGGGCGTCTCCGCTCAGCGCGGGCAGCTGCCACTGCACCTGCAGTCGCTGGTACTCGGTGCGCGGCAGCAGCACGAAGCGCGGCGTATCCTGCGGCCGCAGCCAGTCCAGCAGCGCCTGCATGCGCGCTTGTGGCATGGCGGTACAACCGGCGGTGGCCTCCCCGGGCGTGCGCCACAGATGGGCGAAGATGCAGCTGCCCTTGCCGGGCTGGTTGTCCGGGTTGTGGGCGATGACGAAGCCCTCCCGGTAGCGCACGTCGCCCTTGTTGTGCAGATCCAGCCGCATCGGCTCGGTGGAGCCCTTGATCGCTGCACTGCCGACTTTCTTCTCATCGACGATGCGGTTGTAGAACGGCGAACCGGGCACGTCCATGCAGTAGCTGCTGTCCAGCATCGGCTGGTAAGGCATTGCGGTGCCGGGGCGTGTGACGGCATAGCCGAACGCACTGCCGAGCGCGAATATGCCGGCCGGGCTGCGACCGTCTCCTTCCTGCTTCTGCGGGCCATCGGCCTGTGCCGGATGCAGGCCCAGTCCCCAGGCGCTGCCGGTACGGCCGAGCGCCACCGGGAACGCCTGTCCGTGCGTGTGCCAGCCCTTGCCATCGCGCACATAGGCCTGCAGCTGCCCTTGGGTACTGTCCCAGCCATCGCTGGTGACCACGATCAGCTGGCGCGCGCCATACAGCGGCGCCGCGTGAACGGACACCGTCGCAGCAAGCAGCAGCGCAGCGGTAGCGAGGCGAACCAGCGATTTCATCAACAGGTGCTCCGGTCAGGAATCCAGCAGGTGGTCGATCCGCTCCAGGTTCACCGCCAGCTGCTGCTGGCGGTCCGGATTGGTGTGGCAGAGCAGCACGAACAGGAAATCGAGCAGGGCGTGCATGGCGCTACGGTACAGCAGCTGCGCGACCTGCGGCGTGCGGTCGTGCGCGCAGACCGCCAGTGCCGCATCAGCATGCGCGCGCAGCGGGTTGGCAGTGTGGCGGGTAATGGAAATCACCTTGCCACCCATGTCCTGGAACTGCCGCGACAGCTGCGAAAGCTGCGGCAGGTTGCCGAATTCGGAGAACACCAGCAGCACATCGCCGGGGCGTGCGGCCGACAGGTTGGCCAGCATCAGGATCGGGTCGGTGTGCGGCACGACCAGCAGGCCGAGCAGCGACAGCCGCATGGCGAACTCGCGGGCGAACAGGCCGTCGTCACCCAGGCCATGGACGAACAGCTTGGGTGCGCCGTCGAGCAGCTGCACGATGCGCTCGATCTCCTCGCGTGGATTGGCCTGGCGTGTTTCCTCCTCGGCCTGCGCCTTGCTGCGGCGCAGGGCCTCGCCCAGGCGCAGGTAGTCATCGCCGCTGTCGGGTTCGCTGGGCACCTGTTGTGGATCGGCACCGGCGCGGGCCACGTCCTGGCCGATCGAGTACTTCAGGTCCGGGTAGCCCTTGAAGCCGAGCTTCTGGCTGAACTTCACCACGCTGGACTGGCTGATGCCCAGCGCACTGGCCAGCTGCTGCGATGAGTAGTCGCGCAGCAGGTGGGCGTTGTCGAGGATGAAGTCGGCGATGCGGCGCTCGATGGCAGACATCTGCCCGCGCTCGGTGCGGATCTTCAGCAGGGGCGGCATGCGGGGCGTCCGGGCATGTGTAGGCGCGTTGCGGTTGGCAGCGTAGAGCAGATTATGTGGTGGGTCGGGTGGGTGGGGTTCGCGGGGGACGCCGTGAATTCGTCCATGGGGGCCTGGCCGCGCTTGCTCGTTTGCGCTGTCCTGCGCAAACGGCAAGACCGGGGTTGGGCGTCCTGCCCAACCCGCCCGAGGCATGCCTCGGGCCCATGGCGCGGACACCCCCGCAAGCCCCACCCGCCCGACCCCGGACAGATCGCGCGCGTGCCAGCCGCGAGGGGGATACGGGGTAGAGCAAAAGCAAGAGCAAAAGCATCCACGCATGGCGTGGATCCACGGGATGCAGTTGTTGCCTTTGACGTTGAGTCCGCCTTCAAGCGAGCCGAGCACCGCAGGTCCGGCGAGGGCGAAGAGGCGCGGGTGTCCGAGCGTAGCGAGTTCCCGCGCCGTCCCTCGACGGGCCGAGGAGCGCAGGGAACCGGTGCGTAGCACCGGCTCGCGGTCGGCGGAGCGTTTCTTTTGGTTACTTTTCTTTTCGCGAAAAGAAAAGTAACGCCCGACCCAACGTCAGTGGCACGCCAGGCCAACCGCAAGGCAGAAATCACCCCAGCATCTCCAGCCCACGCACTTCGGTGATACCCAGCCCCGGCACGTCGCTGATGCTGATCTCCGATTCGTTGAAATGCACGCCGCCGCTGACCGGATCGAACTGGCCCAGCGAGGGACCGTCGAGGTCGACCTTGGTGATCACATCGCTCTTGGCCACGGCCAGGTGCACGGCCGCGGCCACGCTGATGCTCGATTCGATCATGCAGCCGATCATGCACGGCACGCCGTAGATGCCGGCGATGTCGGCGATGCGGATCGCGTTGGAAAGGCCGCCGGTCTTCATCAGCTTGATGTTGATGATGTCGGCCGCGCGCTGCTGGATCAGGTCCATCACCTGGCTCGGGCTGAACACGCTCTCGTCGGCCATGACCGGCGTGTTGACGCGGTCGGTGACGTACTTCAGGCCGCTGATGTCGGCGGCCTTCACCGGCTGCTCCAGCAGCTCCAGTACCACGCCGGCTTCCTCCAGCGTGCGCATCGCATGCACCGCCTGCTTGGCGGTCCAGCCCTGGTTGGCGTCCAGGCGCAGCAGGGCGCGGCCCTCCACGGCGGCGTGGATCGCCTTGACCCGTTCGATGTCCAGTCCGATGTCCTTGCCGACCTTGATCTTCAACGACTCGAAGCCGCGTTCGATCGCCGACAACGAATCGGCCACCATCTTGTCGATGTAGTCCACGCTGATGGTGATGTCAGTGGTGATCACCGGGTCGCCGCCACCGAGCATCTGGTACAGCGGGGCACCGTGCAGCTGCGCCCACAGGTCGTACAGCGCGATCTCCACCGCGGCCTTGGCGCTGGTGTTGCGCTCCATCGCGGTCTGCACCAGCGTGCACAGGTGGTTGAGGTTGACCACGTCCTGGCCGATCAGGCGCGGGGCGATGAAGTGGCGGATCGCTTCGATGATCGAGCCGTGCGTATCGCCGGTGATCACTGCGGTGGCCGGGGCTTCACCATAGCCGGTGTTGCCGCTGTCGGTGCGGATCAGCACCACCACGTCTTCCACGGTCTCCACCGTGCGCAGCGCGGTCTTGAACGGTGTCTTCAACGGCACGCGCAGCATGCCCAGTTCGATGGCGGTGATCTTCATTCAGGAGTCTTGGCCCGCAGGCGCTGGATGTTGGTGATGCGGTCGATGTAGCGGACGGTGTCGCTGGCCATCATCGGCTCCAGCGGCGTGACCGAAACACCATTGAGATGGGCCTGCACGCGTTTGCCGTCGGTACCGAACCAGCTGCCGCCCGCCGTATCGTGGATGACCCAGGTGCGGCCGTCGACGTGGCCGATGGCCATCATCACATGACCGGGAATGTAGACCAGGTCGCCCACCTGCAGGCGGGCGACGGCACGGTCGCGCACCGCATTGCCGTCCTTGCCGGTGAACGGCAGGCGGTCCAGCGCCGGACTGACCGCCTGCGCGCTGGTATTGCGCGGCAGCAGCACGCCGAAGCTGCGGTAGATCTCGGAGACGAAACCGCTGCAGTCGCGGGTGTCGTAGTCGTGGCCCCAGCCGTAGCGTTCGCCGAGGAACTTGAAGCCCTGCTGCAGCAACAGGCGCGGGGTCAGCGGCAGGTAATCGGCGGCGGTGTCCTGCGAGCGCGGCAGCAGCGCCGGCACCAGCTTCAATCGGCCATCGGCCTCGCGTACCGGCAACTGCACCACCCACGAGGCGTGGGCCTGCTGGCCGTTCACCGGCTCTGACGCGGGCCAGTCGGCCAGCACCGGCAGGCGCACGCCCATGTCCAGCTGCAGGCGCGAGACGCGCGGCTCCTCCGGGGTATGGGCGGTCTGCGCGGTGGCGCCGGTGACGATCCGGTACGGTCCCTTCGCGCCGTAGCCGAGCACCGTGGCCTTGTCGCCGCTGGCGATGGCGTCGGCTTCGATCCACGCGCTGTAGCGCTCGCTGTGCACGAACAGCCAACGGCCATCGGTACTGCGATGGACCACGGCCACCTTGTCGCCGGGGAACAGTGCCGATTCCTGGAAGCGGTCGATGTCGGTGTCACCGACGGTGCTGAAGACGCGCTCGCGGGTGGGGAAGGTGCGCAGCGCGGCACGCTTCACCACCAGCCCATACTGCGGTGCCACCTGTGTGGGAATCGCATCGAGGCCGAGGTTGGCTTCGATAGTGCTGCGCAGCGCGGGTGCGATCGCCTGGCCCTTGTCGTTGTAGAGGGCGCGGGTGGGCCAGCTCGACAGCGCGGTGATGCTGGCGCGAACCGTCGCCGCATCAAGCTGGGCGGGCAGTGTGGCGATGTCCTGGATGTGGCTGTCCTGCGCCCGCATCCGCGCGTTCTGTGCTTCGATCTGCGCGCGATCCAGAATCGGCGCGTCGGCGTCGTCCAGGCGCGCGGCCCAGTACTGCGGGGTCAGATAGGCCTCGTGCAGGCCGATCACATAGGGCAGCGGCGCACCCGGGTCGGGCGGTGGGGCCGCCTGTGCAAAGGCCGGGGCGGCCAGCAGGCACAGGGCCAGGGCCAAGCGGCGCGGCCAATGCCGGTGCCGTTCGCGGAAAGCCAGGCTCATGTGGTGCACACCCTCCTCGAATGCCTGTTGGAATATTTATTCCTTTTGGCCCCGAAAGCAAGAATAAATTATTGACCAACATCCCGGCCCGTGTTACACAGCCGTTACCACCCGCGCTGGGGAAGTGTCGCTGTGGATCCTGCCGTTCGCAAACCGCGTCTGACTGCCGCCGCCGGCCTGGGTGCCGTGTTGCTGCTGTGGGTGTCGGCCACGCACGCAGCAGGCGAGCGCAGCAGCCAGCAGCAGGCGCGTCAGGCGCAGGTGATCGACCTGATCGACAGCGGCCGTTTCCGCGACGCCGACGCGCTGCTGGCCACTACACCCGCCGCCACTGACGAAGCGTTCCAGCGCGAGCGCATGCGCCGCATCCGCCTGGATTTCGCCCTCGACGAAAACGCCGCCAAGGACGCCGTACGGCGCGGCATTCCCGATCTGACCGACGAGGAATTTGCGCGCTGGGACCAACTCGGCCTGATCGAGCATTTCGATATCGATGGCGAGCGTTGGTACTTCAAGCGCGCACCCTCCAACCTGTTCCTGCTCAGCGACGAAGCACGCGCGCGCCGCCGCACGGATGCACCGGTGCCGCCTCCGGGCCCCAACGAAGTGCTCAACGCCCACCATGCAGGCGTGGTTGCCGTGGCCGAACAGAGTGGCCAGGCGTCGGTATTGCCGCAGCGCTATGAATTCACCCAGTCGCTTACGGTGAAAGCCGATGTGGTGCCCGCCGGTAAAACGATCCGCGCGTGGATTCCGTACCCCCGCGAGATCCCCGGCCAGCAGGAGCAGGTGCAGTGGCTGGGCAGCACCCCGGGCAAGGCGCGCGTGGCTCCGGCACATACCCAGCAGCGCACCGCCTACCTCGAAGCCAAAGCGGTTGCCGGGCGGCCAACCCGCTTCGAGATCCGCTACGCGGTCACGATCTTCGCCCGGCATACCGCGATCAACCCGGCCGTAGTGCAACCGACCCCGGCCGACCCGGCCCTGAAGCCCTACCTGGCCGAGCAGCTGCCGCATGTGCGCTTCACCCCGGCGCTGAAGCTGTTCTCCGACCAGGTGCTGCAGGGTGAAGCGCGCCCGTATGAAGTGGTGCGCAGGCTGTTTGCTGCGGTCGACCGCATTCCCTGGGCCGGTGCGCGCGAGTACTCCACGATCAGCAACATCAGCGATTACGCGCTGCGGGCCGGCCATGCCGACTGCGGGCAGCAGACCCTGCTGCTGATCGCGCTGCTGCGCCTGAACGGTATTCCTGCACGCTGGCAGTCGGGCATGGTGTTCTCCGGCGACGGCAGCGGCTACAACAACCTGCATGATTGGGGGCAGGTCTACCTGGCGCCGTATGGCTGGCTGCCGATGGACGTGACCACCGGCGCACTGGCCAGTGATGTGCCGGCCCTCCGTGACTTCTATCTGGGTGGCCTCGATGGCTACCGCATCGCCTTCAACGACGATTTCGGCCAGCCCTTCGTGCCGGCCAAGCAGCACTTCCGCTCGGAAACGGTCGACTCGCAGCGCGGCGAGGCCGAGTGGGCAGGCGGCAACCTGTACTTCGACCAATGGAGCTACGACTTCCAGTGGCGGGTACTGCCAGCCAGGCAACGCTAGCGCGACACATCACATTCCACACCATTCAATTCTTGCAGGAGAGAGCAGGGGATGAAGGCTTACAGCATCAAGCGGGCGGCGTTGTGCGTCGCCCTTGGGGCGTGTCTGGGCGTGATCGCGCCCAGCGCATTCGCACAGGATGGTTCGGTGGTCGGCCGGCTGGTCAGCGATGCTGGCCAGGTACCGGCCGGTGCCACGGTGACCGTACGCAATCCGGCAACGGGCTTCGTGCGCTCCGTGCAGGCCGAAGCCAACGGCAGCTACCGCATTCCGTTGCTGCCGGTCGGCACCTATGAGATGGAGGTGAGCCTGCCCGGCGGAGGGGCCAGCCGCGTCGGCCAGGTGACGGTCAGTCTGGGCAGCGCGACCACGGTGAACGTGCCGCTCGGCGCGGTCAGCACGCTGGGCACGGTTGAAGTACGGGCACCGCAGGTAGTGTCGATGGTGGATGTGAAGTCCACCGAGTCGGCCACCAACATCACCCGCGAGGAACTCTCGCGGCTGCCGGTGGACCGTGACATCACCGCGGTGGCGCTGCTGGCGCCGGGTGCGGTGAAGGGCAAGGGCTCGCTGGGTGGCCAGGGCATTTCCTTCGGGGGTTCGTCGGTGGCTGAGAACACCGTCTACATCAATGGCCTGAACGTCACCGACTTCTACAATCGGGTCGGCTTCTCGTCGGTACCGTTCTCGTTCTATCAGGAATTCCAGGTCAAGACCGGCGGCTACTCGGTGGAGTTCGGGCGCAGCACCGGCGGTGTCATCAACGCGGTGACCCGCTCGGGCAGCAATGATTTCAAGGCCGGTGCCGAGCTGGTGTTTGAGCCGCGCGCGTGGCAGTCGCAGGCCCGCGACCGCTACGACGGCAACGGCAGCCGCTACATCACCGCCAGCCGCGACGACTACAGCCGCAGCGCGCTGAATGTGTTCGCTTCCGGTGCGCTGGTGCAGGATCGACTGTTCTTCTTCGGAATGTACGAGGCGCGCGACTACCGCCCGACCTCGACCAACGACGCCGGTACGCGCCTGAGCCAGGGCAAGGCTGATGATCCGTTCTGGGGCGGCAAGATCGACTGGCAGATCACCGACAACCAGATGCTGTCGCTGTTCGGTTTCTCGGACAAGAGCAAGACGCTCACCGATGTCTACGCCTACGACTACGCCACTGGGCAGACCGTGGGCGAGCGCAGCAACCAGATCTACAACACGGTGGGCGGCAAGAACTGGTCCGGCACCTACAGCTGGCAGGTGAACAACGACCTGACCATGAAACTGATGTATGGCGAGAACAAGCGCAACCGTGTGCAGAGCTCGTTGATGGACCAGAACTGCAACCGCGTGTTCGACAACCGAACCGCCAGCCAGGGCGTGCCGCCCTCGCTGCAGGGTGACCGCAGCTGCACCAGCAGTTCGCAGCTCGAATCCGCATTGGACACCCGCAAGGCCGCGCGCGCCGATTTCGAATGGACGCTGGGCAACCACCTGCTTCGCTTCGGCCTGGATCGGGAGGAGAACACGTCCGACTACAGTCGCGCCTATCCCGGGCCGGGCGGCCTGCGCTACGACGTCTACGCCCGCACGCCCGGCAGCTCGCTCAACGGCGGTGTCGTGCCGGCCAGCGGCCTGGTGGCGCGCACCCGTCGCTATGAAGTGGAGGGTGCATTCGAGACGATCAACTCGGCCTACTACCTGGAAGACAACTGGCAAGTGACGCCGAACCTCCTGCTGAACATGGGTCTGCGCCTGGAAGCCTTTGACAACAAGGGTGGCGATGGCAGCAGCTACATCAAGATCGACGACATGCTGGCCCCGCGCCTGGGCTTCTCCTGGGACGTGCGCGGCGATGGCACGACCAAGGTCTTCGGCAACCTGGGCCGCTACTTCCTGCCGGTGGCCAACGTCATCAACATCAAGCAGGCCGGTGGCTTCCTCGACGAGCGGACCTGGTATGAGTTCCTCGGCTACAGCGGCGCAGCCAACAACATCCCGAACCTGGGCGCGCAGATCGGCCCGGTGGACAACTCGCAGGGCGACGGCAGCGTGCCGGACCTGCGTGCAGAAGTGAACCGGGACATGGACCCGGTGTACCAGGACGAGGCGATCCTCGGCTTCCAGCAGATGATCAACGAAGCCTGGTCGGTCGGTGCCAGCGTGACCTATCGCCGGCTGCACAACGCCATCGATGACATGAACATCACCGCGACCGGGCAATGTGGTGCCATCGACGGGGTGTGGATCATGGGCAATCCGGGCCGCACCAACACCGTATGGGGTGATACCAACTGTGACGGCAGCAACGATGGCTGGATCAGCATCGATACGTCGAAGGAAGGCTGGGCGCTGTACGACGACAATGGCAACTACGTCGGCCAGCGCGGCTGGGTGAAGCCCAAGCGTGACTACAAGGCACTGGAGCTGCAAGTCGACCGGGCCTGGGACGGCAAGTGGGGCTTCAACGCGTCCTACACCCTCGCATACGGCCGCGGCAATGCAGAAGGCCCGGTCAACTCCGATACCGACTTCGCCGATGCCGGGCGTACCGAGAACTTCGACAATCCGTGGGTGAACTACCGCGGCTACGGCTATCTGGCCAACGACCGCCGACACCAGTTCAAGTTCCGTGGCAGCTATGCATTGACCGAGAACCTGAGCGTAGCCGCTACGCTGGGCGTGCAGTCGGGCAGCCCGATCACGCGCTTCGGCGCCGGTAATCCATTCGACGCCACCGATTTCCACAGCTACTACGTGTGCGTGTCCAACTGCCAGGCCACGGTGCCCTCCGAACGCGTGTTCGTGCATTCCCCGCGCGGTGGCGATGGCCGCACGCCGTGGACCTACGACCTGGACGTGAGCGTGTCGTACAAGGTGCCGATCCCCACCGACCTGCGTCTCAAGCTGGCGGTGTACAACGTGCTCAACCAGCAGCGCGTGGTGACCGTGGATCAGGACTACGAACCGCAGGACAGCATCGGTACGCCGAATCCGCTGTACCGCTACGGTACCGGGTTCCAGTCGCCGCGTTATGCGCAGCTGACCGTCACATGGGCCTACTGAGACCCGCCCAGCACGCTCGACGCTGCATCTGCGTGGCCGTGTTGGCGGTGTTTCCGGTTGCGGCGGCGCAGACCAGCGCGACCGCCTCGATCGATGCCGACGTCGCCGCCGTGGTCCAGCACGAGCACCTGCCCGGGCTGGCCATGGCGGTGGTCGAGCAGGGGCGTGTGGTGTACCAGCATGCCGAGGGCGCGCGCGGCGACGGCGGCCGCATCGACCAGGACACGCTGTTCAAGATCGCCTCCAACAGCAAGGCGATGACCGCCGCGCTGCTGGCGCGGCTGGTGCAGCAGGGCAAGCTGCGCTGGGAGGATCCGGTGCGGCGGCATCTACCGGGCTTCCGCATGCACGATGCGTGGGTGGGCGAGCAGATGCAGGTGCGCGACCTGCTGATCCACAACAGCGGTCTCGGCCTGGGCGCCGGTGACCTGATGCTGTGGCCGGAGCCGAACGCGTTCACCCGTGCCGACATCATCGCGGGGCTGGCGCACCTGAAGCCGGTCAGCAGTTTCCGCAGCCGCTACGCCTACGACAACCTGATGTACGTGGTGGCCGGCGAACTGGCCGCTGCGACGGGTGGCAAACCGTATGACCAGTTGATGCGCGAGCAGGTGTTCGAGCCGCTGGGCATGACCCGCTGCCAAGTGGGGACGTGGTCGGTGAAGCGGGTCGGCAACGTGGCGCAGCCACATGCCTGGCGTGGCGACCACAATACGGTGGTGAACGCCGATGGTGCGATCAGCCCGGACCTGCCGTCGATGGCCGCCGGCGGCATCCGTTGTTCGCTGCGGGACATGACGCGCTGGATGCAGGTGCTGCTCGATCCCGGCCTGGCACCTGGCTGGTTGGATGCTGAGCAGCGCCGTACGCTGTGGACCCTGCACATGCCGATGCCGCTGGGTGAACGCCAGCGGCGTTGGGACAACGCGCATTTCTACGGCTACGGCTATGGCTGGCGCGTGTCGGACATGGATGGGCAGTGGAAGGTGGCGCACACCGGCACATTGTCGGGCACGTACTCGTCGCTGGCGCTGCTGCCTGAGCGCAAGGTGGGTGTGGTAATGCTGATCAACGGTGAAGGCGAGGATGCGCGCATCGCATTGATGCAGACCGCACTGAAGCGCTTCACCGCCCCCGATGAGGCGCGTCCGGCGCTGGCGTACCTGGCCGAACTGAAGGCTGACCAGGCCATGCGAGCGGCAGGCGGCCATCAGCGGCCGGCGACGTCACAGGCACGGCCGACATCGGACGCCGATCTGCCGCGTTGGCAGGGCCGCTACACCGATCCGTGGCTGGGGCCGGCCTCGCTGTGCCCGGGCAAGGACGGCCTGCGCTTCAGCGTGGACAAGTCGCCCCGGCTGGAAGCGGCTGTGCTGCAGCTGCAGGGGCGCTGGCTGCTGCGCTGGGATACGCTGGGCGAAGACGCGCAGGCGTGGCTGCAGCCGGGTGAAGGCCTGGCACCGACACTGGACCTGCGCGCCATCGATCCGGACATCGACTTCAGCTATGACTTCCAGGACCTGCATTTCACTCGTACTGGCGATTGCCCTGGCAGCGACCACCAGCGCCGCTGAGCCACCGCGCGTTTCACCGGCCACCGACGCGGCCAGCGCCGGGCTGGTGGAGATCCGTACGTTGTCGCCGCGCATCGACCTGGACATCCGCTATGCGGGCGCCAACAACTTCACCGGCGCGCGCGTGCCCGGCTACGAGGCGCCTTCGTGCTACCTGCTGGCGCCGGTGGCGAAGGCGCTGGCCGAGGTGGAACAGGACCTGCGCGCCGATGGCTTCGGCCTGCGCCTCTACGACTGCTACCGGCCGGTGCGTTCGGTGCAGGCCTTCATGGCCTGGGTGAACGATCCGCGCGAGCTCTCGCGCAAGGCACAGCAGTATCCGGACCTGGACAAGCCGCGCCTGCTGGCCGATGGCTACATCGCCGAACGCTCCGGCCACAGCCGCGGTGCCACGGTGGATCTGGGCCTGCTGGATTGCCGAAGCGGTGCATGTGCGCCGTCGGACATGGGCACTGACTTCGACTTCTTCGGGCCACGTGCGCATACACAGACGAGCGGGCTGAGTGAGACGCAGGAGGCGAACCGGCGGCAACTGGTGCAGGCAATGGCACGGCGTGGTTTCGTGAACTATCCGCAGGAGTGGTGGCACTACACGTTCCAGCCGGAACCGGATCCCGGCTCCGCGTACGACGTCCCGGTACGGTAGGGGTATCGGCAGGGCTGCGCCCTGCACCCGCGGTAGTGCCGGCCGCTGGCCGGCAACATCAGACGCAACAGCAACAGCGTGCGTTCCGTGGGTTGGCTGGGCGGTGCCGGAGTGCGGGGACGCCGTAAATCCGTCCATGGAGGCTTGGCAGCCGCATCCATGCGGCTGACACCCCGCACTCCGGCACCGCCCAGCCTCTGACAGTTTCCCGCGCGGTCCGTTGTAGGGCCGAGCTCATGCTCGGCTGCTCTTTGTTCAATCGTCGAATTATTCGATCTCGATGGAGACTCATCCACGCACGGCGTGGATCTACCGTGGCTGCCGGATTGGGTCCGAAGCAGATCCCTTACACTGGCCGCCATCCCACCGTTGCCCATCCGATGAACCTTCCTCTGCACTTCGGCCTGCTCGGTACCCTGGAAGCCGGCGCCATCGCCATGCTGGTCGGGCTGCTGGTGTACTTCCTGTGGTCGCAGCTGTGCCGCCTGCTGCGGTGGTCGATGGGGCACGCGATCGGCTGGTCCTGCGTCATCGCCGTGATCATCGCCGCCGGCATCGATGCGTGGAAGCTGTTCTACATGGGCATCGTGCGGCTGGAATCGCCGCTGTACGCGCGCATCTTCCTGGCCACCATCCACGATCCGAACGAACTTGGCAGCCGTGTGGTGCTGGAAATCGCCGGTGCGCTCGCCGGTGTTGCTCTTGCATGGGTGTTGTTCAGTTCGCGGTCATCGGAAAAAACCGTCGACTGACGCAGGTTTTTCGTTGCCTGCCGGTTAAATGCAGAGGCGCTGAATGCGCATCTTATGAGCCACTCACTTCACCCTAACCACCGCGCTAAAGCATGCGTGGAGGCGAGTGGTTAATCGCATGTGTGCGGGCCGGTCGCGGCGCAAAATCGATTCAGAAACGCGGTGGCAGGGTAGGTGCCGTGCGGAATCAACACGCCGCGCAACACCACCCAATTGGCAGGAGACACCCCTGATGACTATTCGCAACCGCAAGCCCCTGATCGCCCTGATCGTCGCCGCTGGCAGCGTGCTGGCCATCCCGGCGATGGCCCAGTCGGCCAAGCAGCAGGCCGCGCATGCACAGAACGAGGCCGCTCAGGCCCAGCAGGCGGCTGCACAGGCCGGCCAGGCCGCCGACCAGGCGACCAATGCGGCCGCAGCGGCATCGGCACAGGCCAATGGCGGTGGCCAGACCTGGGCCAGCATCGATACCGATGGCAACGGCACCATCAGCAAGACCGAGGCGCAGGTGAACGCCGGCCTGGCCCAGGTGTTCGACCAGGCCGATACCAACAAGGACGGCGAGCTGAGCGCCGATGAGTACAAGGCCTACGTGGCCGCCCAGCAGGCCGGCGCCGGTGGCGCAGCGCAGGGTGCACAGGGCAGGTAAGTCCTGCGTCGGGGCGTATGGGAACCCGGGCGGCTTCGGCCACCCGGGTTTTTTTCGTCACCATGGCCCCTGTATCCTTGCGCGATGAACACCCCCACGCCTGCGCCGTCGCGCGCCATCGGCCTGGTCGGTTTTGACGGTGACGATACGCTGTGGAAGAGCGAGGACTACTACCGCAAGGCCGAGCAGGATTACCTTGACCTGCTGTCGCGCTATGTCGACGTGCATGACACCCAGACCGCCCGCCACCTGCTGGAAGTGCAGCAGCGCCACCTGGGCACCTTCGGCTACGGCGTCAAGAGCATGACCCTGTCGATGATCGAAGCGGCCATCGACATCACCGGCCAGCGCATCGAGGCCAAGGACATCCAGCGCATCCTGGAGATCGGCCACGACACCCTGCGCCACCCGGTCGAGCTGATCGATGGTGTACGCGAAGCGGTGGCGGCCATCGCCGAGCACTACCCGGTGGTGCTGATCACCAAGGGCGACCTGTTCCACCAGGAAGCGAAGATCAAGGTCGCCAACCTGGGCGAGCTGTTCCCGCGCATCGAGATCGTTTCCGAGAAGGACCCGGAGACCTACGCCCGCGTGCTGGCCGAATTCGACCTGCCGATGCAGCGCTTCGTGATGGTCGGCAACTCGCTGCGCTCGGACATCGAGCCGGTGGTGACCCTGGGTGGCTGGGGCGTGCATACCCCGTACGCAGTGACCTGGGCCCACGAGACCCAGCATGGCGTGGCCGACGACGAACCGCGCATGGTCACTGCCGATACCGCCCACGACTGGCCGGCCGCACTGGCGGCGATCGAGGCCAAGGCCGCTGCGGCCTGACAGGGCCCGTCGGCTGCGGCAGAATCGGGGCATGAACCACCGACTGCGCGCGCTGATGTTGTTCCTGTTGCTGGCGCCGGCCACCGTGCTGGCCCAGCAGACCGCCGAGCGCTCAAGCGCCTACGACGTGGACACCGGCGACAGCTGGGTCGATGCCCAGCTGCAGGACATCAACCATTACGCCGAACGCTACCCCGATGCCTTCCTCGACGAAGTGTCGCGCTATGCCGACGTGCCGCGCGGCTACATCAGCGCGCTGTTCACCACCCACGGCTGGCAGGCCGGAGACATCTATTTCGCCTGCTTCTGGGCCAAGGCCAGTGGCCAGACCTGCCGCGACAGCGTGCGTGCCTTCAGCCAGGACCCGGAGGGCGGCTGGGAGGCGGTGGTCAAGCGCATGCCCACCAAGCCGGACAATCTGCACTACCGGGCTGTGCGCCATGCCATCGTGGCCAGCTACCAGCACTGGGACCGGCCGATCACCCTGGATGCCGCGCTGAAGCGCCAGTTGAAGCGGTAG